>JBAWFY010000682.1:0-2435 GCA_049592335.1 Occallatibacter sp. | reverse complement strand
CCACCATCCCCCTCCCCTTTCTGGCCCCGTACATTGCCCGGTCCCTCGACCGCGGCGGCCGCGCAGCTCTCGTCTTCGGCCCGGAAAAGCGCGGTCTCACCCGCGACGATCTCGCGCTGTGTCACCTCCTCGTCGAAATCCCCACCCACCCCGGCCAGCCCTCCATGAATCTCGGTCAGGCTGTCGCCGTGTGCCTCTACGAGCTGGCCGCGCGAAGCCACAGCCAGGGGAAGAGCACCGCCCTTCCGCCTGATCCCGCCTCCGCGCCCGCCGCCATGCGCGATCTCGACCTCGTCGCCCAGGTCGTCGCCGATACCATGCGGGCCGCCCACTACTCCCCCGCCGCCATGCAAAAGGCCAACCGCCGCGACCTCGACCTCCTCCTGCGCCGCCTCGCTCTCACCCACGCCGACGCCCGCCGCATCCTCGGCCTCTTCCGCCGCATTCTCTGGCGCCTGAACCGCATTTGATCCGCAGCGCAACCGGTTCCCGCTCCAACCTCCGCCGGCCACTTCTTTCCGGCAGTCGAGCATTCCTGTTAAAGTTGCGAGGTAAGGTCCCCCATGCCTTCGTACATGGCTCGCTTTCGTCGCCCGTCGTGGCCCGCGCCAGTAGCTCGAATCGGGTTCAGCGCCCGCCTGTGTGCCGTCGCACTTCTCGCTGCCGGCATCGTCCTCCCAGCTCTCTATCTCACGGCCCAGCAATCCGCGCACCTCAGCCAGCCCGCGCCCGCAAACCAATCCGCACCCGCTGCAGCGGCAAAGCCCGCCGTGCCCACTCCGCCCGCAAAGGCACCCGAGCCCCCCGCCATCACTGAGGACCAGCTTCGCCAGCTTCTTGTCGGCAAAGATCTCTTCCTGCGCGGCGGCTATCTCGACAACACCCTCGAGTTCAACGAGGACGGCGTCCTCACCGGCCACTCGCCCCAGGGCTCCTACACGCTCTGCGCCGTCCGCATCAACCGCGTGCGCCTGTTCAAGCGCAAGGTTGAATTCGATGGCGAGCGCTACGGCCTGCACTTCCTTGGCGCACTCCCCGGCGAGGATCCCGGCGCCGCCGTCGATCGCGTCAATATCACCCCCACGAAGAAACCCATCCGCATCACCATCGATCGCGAGCTGGTGGTCAAGGAGAAGCCGCAAAAGAAGCCCCGTTCGCAGAAGGCCGGGAAGAAAGCCGCGCCGCCCGCCGCAAAGTCTGCCGCGCCCGCGGCCAGCCCCAGCCAGACCGCCCAGAATCCGACGCCAGCGCAACCAGCAGCCAATCCTGCCGCCGGCCCCGAACCACCCGCAGCCAACTCGGATGAAGCCGCCGCCAATCCTGCTCCGCAACCCGCGGCCAACTCAACCCCATCCAGCGCCCCGCCAGCCGAATCTCCCACTGCGCCGCCAGCACCAGCCGCGAGCGAGACCGCCAGTCAGACCGAGCCAGGCACAAGCACCGCATCGTCCGCGCCCGCCGCGGCCAAGGGCCCATCCGACACCGCCAGCGATGCCGCGCAGGCCCAAGCCGAAATCGCCCAGGCACCGGCCGCCGAGCGGCCTGCCGACACCAAATCCGTCACTACCACGCATTCCCAGACTCACGCCAACCATCTCCTCGAAAAGGCCATCGATAACGTCTTCGCTGAGGGGCTCGATGCACGCATGATGGCCGCCATGCCCGGCTACTGGAAGCTCTACTACCAGCCGGCTACCGAATCCGGCTCTTCGGCTCAAGACCCCGCCGTCCTTAGCCAGAGCATGGTCGATAAGAAGGCCCGCCTGATCTCGGCTATCGATCCCGCCTCCAACCAGTTCGCGCAGGACTACGGCGTCGCCGGCATGGCTGAGTATCAGGTGGTGATCGGAGTTGACGGCAAGCCCAAGGAGATCGCCATCGCCCGGCCGATTGGATTCGGCCTGGACGAGAGCGCTATAGAATCCCTGCGCAAGGCAGCCTTCGAGCCGGCCATCAAGGACGGCCAGCCCGTTCCCGTCGCTCTCGATGTTATTGTCGAGTTCCGCATCTACTCCAACCGCACCGCCGAAGCGGCCCAGCCCCAGCCCGCGCAGACGCCCAACAAGCCGGTCTTACCCGGCCCTTACAGCGTGCAGCACTAAGTCAAGTAAAGGGTAGGCGCAAAAATAGTAAGAAAGAGGCTGTTAGTGAATTGGTAACGATGGAATAGAGAACAGCAGAGGTGCGGAAGGAATTGCTGTTCCGATAGACGACAGGAAGGGCGGATCGCGATGAGTTATGAAGATTTATTGGATTCAGATGATTCCGAGCTAAATTAGCGGCTGCCGAACGAAAGACAACTGCAGATCCTTCGACTTCCTGCGCGCGCCCTTGGCGCTGACCTGCTCCTGTTTTGTCATCCAGCCATAACTGGAGTTTCTCGGTTTAGGTTTGAGGGCGAGTATATCTCGCCGCCGTCGTAGTCGGGGCTGTGG
>JBAWFY010000681.1:0-2570 GCA_049592335.1 Occallatibacter sp. | reverse complement strand
GTAGTTGCGTGGATTGGTTTCGATCTGCCGCGCGAACTCTTCGCGTTGCGCGGCCGTCGAGTGCGGCCCGATCAACATGCCGTAGCCGCCGCTTTCGCCCACGGCTTTCACCACC
This sequence comes from Occallatibacter sp., assembly GCA_049592335.1. Classification (GTDB taxonomy): domain Bacteria; phylum Acidobacteriota; class Terriglobia; order Terriglobales; family Acidobacteriaceae; genus Telmatobacter. Next base: position 2,455 of record JBAWFY010000681.1, on the reverse strand, counting down.
AGCTTGTCGAGATTCGCGAGCACGTGCTGGCGCTCCTTTTCCTCACTGAGCAGAAACGTCTCGACGTTGGGCAGAATCGGATCTTCATTCAGGTAATACCGGATCATGCGCGGCACGTAGGCGTAGACTGCCTTGTCGTCGGCGAGTCCCGTGCCGAAGGCGTTGGAGATTGTCACGTTGCCCGCGCGATAGGCGTTGAACAGGCCTGCGCAGCCGAGCGCGGAGTCGCTGCGGAAGACCAGCGGATCGCTGAAGTCGTCGTCCACGCGGCGGTAGATCACATCCACGCGCTTGAGACCATCGGTGGTGCGCATGTAGACGATGTTGTCGTGCGTCACCAGGTCGCGGCCTTCCACGAGGTCGATGCCCATTTGGCGCGCAAGATACGTGTGCTCGAAGTAGGCGGAGTTGAAGACACCCGGCGTGAGCAGCACGATGTTTGGCTCTGGCCTTCCCTCGGGCGCGAGCGAGCGCAGCGTGGACAGCAGCAACTGCGGGTAGTGCTCGATGGGCCGCACACCGCAGTTTGCAAAGAGCTGTGGAAAGGTCCGCTTCATCACGCGGCGGTTGGTGAGCATGTAGCTCACGCCGGAAGGCACGCGGAGGTTGTCTTCAAGCACGACGAACTCGCCGGTGTTCAGGCGCAAAAGATCGGAGCCGACGACCGCAATATAAACATTGCGCGGCACCTGCAATCCGCGTATCTGCCGCCGGTAGTGCCTGCAGCTATAAACCAGCTCGCGGGGAATGATGCGGTCAGCGAGGATCTTAGCGTCGGAGTAAACGTCGCGCAGAAAAAGATTGAGCGCGGTGATACGCTGCGTGAGCCCCCGCTCGATGCGGTCCCACTCCTCGGCGGTGACCAGGCGCGGCAACAGATCGTAAGGGAAGATGCGCTCGGTGCCCTCTTCGCGGCCGTAGACGGTGAACGTGATGCCCTGCGTGAGAAAGGAGAGGTCGACCGATTGCTTGCGGCGCTGCAACTCTTCGGCGGGCAGCGCGGCAATGGTTTCAGCAAGCGCCCGGTAGTGCGCCCGCACCTCGCCTCCCGGCTCGCGCATCTCGTCGAAGGCGTGGTCGAGCGGGTAATCGCCGTAGAGAGGTTCGAGCTCCACTGGATGGCTTGCGTTCATAGTCGATTCTAGAATTTTCCTCCAGTGGATCAAAACGGCGGCAACGGCCTGGTTTGCTGCACGATCGGCGGCATTCGCCGCGCGATTTTTGAGCAGGCTCCGCCTCTGGCCGGTTCCCTTGTTCTAACACGCTGGAGATAAGGGGTCCATCAAGAAACGGAAAAGCCGCATGGAGTCCTGCGGACGAACGGACCTTCGCCGCAGGCTGTTAGGATCGGAACGGAACGCCGTAGGCTTCCCGGCAATCGCCGCCAGACGTCCATGCGTTGCTGTCATGAGAGGCTGCAAAATGCTGAAGTTTCGTCCCTCTTTGTTCGTTGCGCTGGTTTTCGCCGCCTATGCGCCTTGCCACTCCCAATCGGCCCCGCAAACGCAATGGGTTGGAACGTGGGCGGCATCCCCGGTGCCGGCTGAAGGCGTCAATATCCGACTATTTTCCGGGGCCACGCTGCGCGAGATCGCGCACATCTCTCTTGGCGGCGACCAGATTCGTCTGCGCTTTACCAACGAATTCGGACTCGATCCCCTGACCCTCAGCGATGTTCACGTCGCACTCAGCGCCGGCGGCGGCGCCATCCAGCTGGCGAGCGATCGCGCCGTTACTTTCGGCGGAGCCACGTCCGTCGACATTTCTCCGGGCGCGGCCATCTTCTCCGACCCAATCGCGCTCACCGTCGCGCCGCTCGCCGATGTCGCCGTGAGCTTCTATCTGCCTCCGCAGATCATGCGCGCCGAGACGTACCACGCTGCTGCACACCAGGATAATTACCTCGCTGACGGCCACGCGCCCGCCGCGTCCGAGCTTCCTCAGTCTACCGTGCTGCCCTCGTGGTACTTCTTCGATGGCATCGACGTGGCCGCCGCACCCGCCGCACGCGCCATCATCGCCTTCGGCGACTCGATCACCGACGGCTCGGCCTCCACGCCGAACGCCAATCGCCGCTGGCCCGATGTGCTGGCTGCGCGCCTCGAGCAGGATCCGAATCTCGCCAGGATCGGCGTGCTCAATGAGGGCATTGGCGGCAACCATGTGCTCTACGCGGGCTTTGGACCGAACGCACTCGCGCGTTTCGACCGCGACGTACTCGCGCAAAGTGGCGCTCGATCCGTAATCGTGCTGGAGAGCATCAACGACATTGGCGGCCTGGTACACGTCGAGGCTCCTTGGCAAGCGGTTACCGCGCCGCAGCTGGAGTTTGGGCTCAAGCAGATTGCCGATCGGGCGCATGAGCATGGATTGAATATCTTCGGCGCTACGATCACGCCCTACGACGGCGCAGGCTACTTCTCCGATGCCGGAGAAAAAGTACGCAAAGCCGTCA
>JBAWFY010000680.1:0-8655 GCA_049592335.1 Occallatibacter sp. | reverse complement strand
CCTCTGGTCGACGGGGATAACCATTACCACAGCGAGGCACGGCGCATCATCCTCGACTACCTCAGCGATCATCAGGTGATCCACGTTCCCAGCCAGTCGCCCAAGTGGACGGAACCGCGCGTAGGCGCGCCGCTGGCGGCGGAGCAGCGCGCGGCGCTTCTCGATCGCGACATCGCGGACACGAGCGACGCGCAACCGCGATGGGATGCGGTGTGGAAAGACGCTGTGGCGGCCGAAAGCCTGATCGATCCAGCGCGCCGCAACTATTATCAGGAAGCCGTGCTGACGATGATCGCCATCAACCGCGACAGCAACCGGATGCTCGGCGATATTGCGCAATCGATGAAGGACATGGATGCAGGGGACAATGCAAAGGCGCAGGCTGAAGCCGCCGATGCCGTCAAGTCGCTCGACGAAGCTCTGGCGGCCATGCACGCGGCAGAATACGGCAAATGGAAGAACTGGTACCGCGGTGATTGGCTTGCGGGCGTGTATCGCACGCGCGAGCTTGTTGCTGCCTACGCCGATCACCTGAAAGATCCGATGGCGAAGCTGCCCGCACCGGTCGAATGGAATGGATGGGAGGGCTACTTCCACATCATGCAGTACGAAGACGACCGATCGGTGGATGTGCACTAACTTGCGGCTATCTGTACCGCGCGGAGTTGATACATGGGATGCATGAGGCCAGTGGGGATGTAGAGCCTGTCGCCGAGGTACGCGAAGCCGAGCTTCATTAGCAGACGGCCCGACGCGGCGTTTTGTGGGTGATGCCCGGCAACGAGGGCCTCGGCGCCCAGTGAACCGAATGCGTAGGAGATGATGGCTTCGGCGGCTTCGCGCGCGATTCCCTGCCCCCAGAACTCCGGGAGCAAATGGATTCCCATCTCATAGCTGGCTTTACCGGCCTCGTAAGGACGTACCCCCGCGCAGCCCGCGTGACGGCCATCGGCGAGCAGAAAGACCGGCCAGTATTGCATTCTGTACTGATTTTGTTGCTCGATCTCTCGGGCGAGCCGTTCGAGTGCAACATCGCGTGTCCATGGGCCGCCGATCAGCGCCGTTACCTGCGGGTTGCACCAGAGATCGATTGCGAGATCCTCGTCACAGCCAGTCCAGCAGCGGAAGCCAAGGCGCTTTGTGGCGAGGAAGTAGCCAGACGAGACTGCGGGCGCTGAAACAGATGGATTGGCGGAAGGTTGGTGAACACTCAATGGTGCACTTTCGACGCCTTCCCAGTACCGGTTCATATGCCTTCACCCATCGAAACGTAGATGCGCAGTCGCTCCAGCTCCTGGCTATAGGCGGAGCGCTCCGCCTCTTCATCGGCGAAGGGCTTGGCCCGGCTCTCGTGCGCCCCCAGACGATCTTCCAATTCCTCCACGCGCGCCGAGAGCGCGATCAGCGCATCGGAAAGCGGGTCCTTGATCTCGTGCGGATCGGTGATGAGCACGCGCTGCCCGTTGTGATAAACAATGTGCGCCGGGACGCCGACCACCGTGGAATTCGGCGGCACATCGTTAAGCACCACCGACCCCGCGCCCACGCGCGAGTTTTCGCCAACGGTCACATTGCCAAGGATGTTGGCGTTGTTGCCGATAAACACGCCGTCGCAGATGGTAGGGTGCCGCTTGCCGTGCTGCTTGCCGGTGCCGCCCAGCGTCACGCCCTGGTACATGGTCACGTCGCTGCCCACGATGGCAGTTTCGCCGATCACCACTCCCGTTGCGTGATCGATGAAGAGCCTGGCGCCGAGCAATGCGCCGGGATGAATGTCGACGCCGGTGAAAAAACGCGCCACCTGCGAGAGAATACGCGCCGGCAGGCGCAGCTTGCGCCGCCACAGCCCGTGCGAGACGCGATGAATCCAAACCGCCCAAAGCCCGGGATAGCAGAGCAGCACTTCAAGCTGCGTGCGCGCAGCCGGATCGCGCTCCATCACGGAGGCGATGTCGTCGCGAATTCGTGCAAACAGGGACATGATGAAGACAGGGAATAGGGAGCAGCAAGTAGGGAGCAGCAAGCGAATCGGATTTGACTCCGTTTTCTACTCCCTATTCCCTACTCCCTACTCCCTGTTTCTTACGCCGTCACCGCAATCGGCTCGGGCTGCAGCGCGAGCGCCTGCTGGCGCAGCGGCTCAAACAGCACGCTCGAGAGATACCTCTCACCGAAGTCGGGCAGAACAACCACGATCAGCTTACCTTTATTCTCCGGCCGCGCGGCCACTTTGAGCGCGGCAGCAGCAGCAGCGCCGGAGCTGATGCCGACGAAGAGACCTTCCTCTTTGGCAAGCCGGCGCGCCATCTCGACGCTCTCGTCGTTGGTCACCTGGACGACCTCGTCGATGAGCTTGGTGTCGAGAATGCTGGGAATGAATCCCGCGCCGAGGCCCTGAATCTTGTGCGGGCCGGGCTTGCCGCCGGAGAGCACCGGGCTGTCGGTCGGTTCAACGGCGATGGCTTTAAACGAAGGCTTCTTGGGTTTGATGAAATTCGCCACGCCGGTGATCGTGCCGCCCGTCCCGACCCCGGAAATAAGAATGTCGGCCGCGCCGTCGGTATCGTTCCATATCTCGGGCCCGGTAGTGGCCAGGTGAATCGCAGGGTTGGCGGGATTGTCAAACTGCTGCAGGATGTAGCCATTGGGGGTCTTTTCCAGAATCTCGTTGGCTTTGGCGATCGCGCCCTTCATTCCGTTGGGGCCTGGTGTGAGCACGATCTCGGCGCCGAAGGCCAGCAGCGTGACGCGGCGCTCAAGGCTCATGGTCTCGGGCATGGTGAGGATGATTTTGTAGCCCTTGACCGCAGCCACAAAAGCCAGCGCGATCCCGGTGTTGCCGCTGGTTGGCTCGATGAGCACGGTTTTGCCGGGAGTGATCTTGCCGGCCTTTTCGGCGGCGTCGATCATGGCAAAGCCGATGCGGTCTTTCACGCTCGATGCGGGGTTCTGGCTTTCCAGCTTGGCGACGACGGTAGCCGGCAGTCCGGCTGCCACACGGTTCAACCGCACCAGGGGGGTGCGGCCGATCAATTCAGTAACATTCGCGGCAATGCGCGCCATGATGATCTCCTTTTTCCGGGGCCAAAAGCCCGGACCTCTCATGTGTCGGAATATTGGGGATTGGTGCTGCTTGTCAGGTGAGAAAATCGAGCGCGATCAAAGCGCACGCCAGCATCGCAGCGGCACCAGGACGGTGTTAGCGACATCGATGCATAGATATAAGGTAGACCCAAGGCGCGGGATATGGCAAGGGCGCGGATACGCTCGCAGGCAATTGGTTGCATTTCAACCTGCCTTTGGCCCGATGCGGTTCACCGGCAAACCCAATAAGATAAGTTCGTGGCGCTCTCTGCTCCATCTCATGACACTCTCCATTTTTGCGCCCGCGTGGCCGATGCCTACGCAAAGCTGATCGCGCGCGGCGATGCAGATTCGGAATCCGGCCTCCGCGGCAGTCTCTTCTATGCCGGCGCACTCGATGAAGAGGGCCGCACGCTGGTGGTGGCCGCGAACATTGCCGGCGCAGCCACGCTCGCCGCGTCGGCGGACCGTGCCGCGCAAAAGCAGGCCATTCGCGACGGTATCGCCGATTTTTTAGTGAACTCTCTCGACGAAGCCCTGCGCATTCTAAAGAACCAGCTTCGCAAGCGCGAAACCGTTGCGGTTTCGGTGGCCATGGAACCGGCGGCCATGGAGCAGGAGATGAACGAGCGCGGTGTCGCCCCCGATCTCGTGCGCAGCGATGTTGCCATATCAACTAAGAACGAGAGAGCCTATGAAGAACTCATCCAAGCGCCCACCTTGCAGGAGGGCGCTAACGGCGGAGCCGAACTCGCGCAAACTCCAGCCCTGGTTGTCTGGCGCGCAGATTCTGGTCGTCACAAGGATCTGGCAACACTCGATGAAATAGCGCTCGCATGTCTCGATGCCGATGACTGGGCTACTCGCCGCTGGCTCCGCCTGGCTCCGCGCTACCTTGGCCGCATGACGCAAGGCCTGCGCCTGCTCACGGCAGATCGCGAATTCCTTAGCCGATTCGAGGAACAGTTAACTGCGCGGGCAGCCCGCGGGGAAATTGCCTTTCCTTATGAAATCCGCGCGTACATTCGTAGTGATGAAGTGAAGCCCTGACCTGCGTGGGCCAATTCCCCCCAAGCTCCTCAGTCCCCCGGTCCCTTAATCACTTGGTCCCTTGGTCCCTGTTTCTGTTACCTTCCGCCACAATTCCTTGATCCCATATCCCGTCTTTGCCGAAACCGGCAGAATCTCCTCGATTTCAAGCCCCCGCTTCAGCGCGGTCAGGTTGCGCGCGCGCTCGTTGCCGCTCAAGCGATCAATCTTGGTGGCGACCACCACAAAAGCGCGGCCGGCTGCTCGCAGCCAGTTCAGCAGCTGAAGGTCGTTGGGGCGCGGAGGCACATTCGAGTCCACCAGACAGATGCAAAGCGCGAGCGTCGCGCGCTGCAGCAGATACGGCTCGATGAAACTGGGCCACTCCGCAGAGATCGACTTCGAAATCTTCGCGTAGCCATAGCCGGGCAGATCGGCGAAGACTCTTCTCCCTGCACCCCTCTCGTCCGAAACCAGAAAAAAGTTGATGGCGCGCGTGCGGCCCGGCGTGGAAGAGACGCGCGCGGCCTTCTCGCCCACGAGCGCATTGAGCAGACTCGATTTGCCCACGTTCGACCGGCCCAGAAACGCGATCTCCGGCGCTTCGGCCTTCGGGAACTGCGCCGCCGAAAGTGCGGAGAGCAAGAATTGAGCCTGTGCCTGCATTGCGCGAATCCTTTTCTCTCAGTGTACGCGGCGAAATTCATCGCATAGCTTCCAGCAAATGCATTATGAGCACGAAGTGTCAGGGCATGACTTCAAAGTTTGGTGAAGACTTCGGTTTTTGCTCCGTCGGAGGGAGCGGGAGGCTTCAGCCTCCCGAATAGAGCCCCTCGATTCAACGCGGCTTTAGCCACGGGCAGCCGTTCCAAAAGGGTCACGCAGACTTTTTCACCAAGCTGCCTAATCGTGCCATGAGCATTGCATAACCCACGGGGCTTTAGCCACTGAAGGAAGTCTTTCGGCACTTGCCTCATCGCTCCGCAACTGCCAGCGGCTGCGCCCGATCGGTGCGCAAGGTTGGCACTGCGGCAAGCAAACTCTTCGTGTACGCGTGCTGCGGCGCGGTGAGCAGGCGCTTCGCGGGACCAGTCTCCACCACTTCTCCGCCCCGCATCACGGCCACGCGCCCTGCCACCTGGCCCACTACCGCCAGATCGTGCGAGATAAACAGCATGGCCAGCGCATGCTCGCGTTGCAAATCGCTGAGCAGCGCCAGAATCTGCGCCTGCACGGTCACATCGAGGGCCGTGGTCGGCTCGTCGGCGATCAGGAGCTGCGGCCGGTTGATGAGCGCCATGGCAATCAGAATGCGCTGGCGCTGCCCGCCGGAGAACTGGTGCGGATAGTCTCCGTAGCGCTCGGCGGCCTGCGGCAGCGCAACCGATTCGAGCGCAGCAATCGCCTTGCGCTTCGCTTCTCTCGCGGTCAACGAGCGATCGTGCGCTGTGGCGCATTCGGCCACTTGCCGGCCCACGATCATCACCGGGTTAAGCGCCGTCATCGGCTCCTGAAAAACCATCGCAATCTCTCTCCCGCGCACGCGCCGCATCGCCGCGGGAGGTTGCCGCAACAGATCCACGACACCGTTCATGCCGGCGCCCCGCCAGAGAATCTGGCCCGCAACAAACGCCGCAGCCGGCAGCAGCCCCATCACCGCAAGCGCCGTCGCGCTCTTCCCCGACCCTGACTCGCCCACCAGCCCCAGCACTTCGCCTTCCTCGAGGCTCAGGCTCACGCCGCGCACGGCATCCGCCGCGCCAAAGCGCACCTCCAGATCGCGCACCTCGAGAAGACCGCCCATGCGCTCATCGCCCATCCGCCCATCGTAGCCCATTACTGCCAAAAATCGGAGCATCGCGCCCGGAGATCGCGAACGTGGCACCCACCCACGCTGGCCGGAAGGAAAAGACCTGCACTCAATGAAAATAGTCGCGGCACGCAGAATGGCCGCGCTCACCCCGTCCCCTGGCAAAAAAACTGCATCTAATTTTCCGTATTCGACTGTCTCGACCAAGCGGAGGTAAAAGATGCGTCTGCTCAAATCATTTGGATTGCTCAGTTTGCTGTGCCTGTTTTGCGGAATCAGCGCCCACGCGCCTGCCCAGATCGGCATCGGCGTCAACATCGGTCCCGAGCCGATATGTCCTTACGGGTACTTCGAATATCCCCCTTACGATTGCGCGCCTTATGGATATTACGGGCCCGATTGGTTTGTGAACGGCTTTTTCATCGGTGCCGGGCCTTGGTTCCACGGTCCTCACGGGTTCTATGGCCACATCGACAACCGCTTTGACCCGCATCACGGCTATCATGGCCCACTGCCCGAACGTGGAGAACGGCCCTTTAACGGTTTCCACGCCAATGAGGCGCATGACGGACATGGCCATACAGGAAACGCCGGGCACGACGGCGGCAGGGAACATAGCCCCGGATTCTCGGGAGGCGGGCGCGCCGGAGGCGGCGGCCATGCGGGTGGACACCACTAGCCGATTTCGCTGGAATTGCGCTCGTAGTCGAGCAGTAGGATAAGGAGCGGAGGAGAAATCCGATGCTCATTGTCCACGTGCACATACGCGTCAAGCTGGAATCGTTGGCGGAGTTCCGGCAGGCGACGCTCGAGAACGCCCGCGCGAGCGTCAAGGAGCCGGGCATTGCGCGCTTCGACGTGATCGAGCAGCAGGACGATGCTACGCGGTTCGTGCTCATCGAGGTCTATCGCACGCCGGAAGCAGTAACGGCGCACAAACAGACTGCGCACTACGCCAAATGGCGCGACACGGCCGAGCCCATGATGGCTGAACCGCGCCAGCGCGTGCTGTACAACGCTGTCTTCCCTGACGCCAATGGCTGGTAATTTAGGGGCTGCCAATTTGGGGTCTGATGGACGGATGCCCTTCGAGTTCGCCACCGCGGCGCGCATCGTCTTCGGCGAGGGCAAGGCGGCAACGCTTCCCGAACTGGTTCGCAGCTTCGGCTCTCATGCGTTTGTGGTAACCGGCGCATCCCAGGAACGGGCAGCGCCGCTCGTCTCGGCGCTCTCGGCGGAAACGCTCGCGGTTCCCGGCGAACCAACGGTCGAGCTGGTACGCGAAGGCGCGCGGCACGCGCGGGAGGCCGGTTGCGACGTCGTCCTCTCCATCGGTGGCGGCAGCACTATCGACGCCGGCAAAACCATCGCCGCCATTGCCACCAACGGCGGTGAGCCGCTTGAATTCCTCGAAGTAATTGGAAAAGGCCGCGCCATCACCGCTCCGCCGCTGCCGTTCATTGCCGTGCCCACCACGGCCGGCACCGGCAGCGAAGTCACGCGCAACGCGGTGCTTGGATCGGCAGAGCACGGTCTGAAAGCCAGCCTGCGCAGCCCCATGATGCTGCCGCGCGTGGCGCTGGTCGATCCCGAGCTGACCTACGGATTGCCGCCCGCCATCACGGCCTTTACCGGCCTTGATGCTCTGACGCAACTCATCGAACCGTATGTGAGCGCCCGCGCCAATCCGCTGGTTGACGCTCTATGTGTTGATGGCATCGGGCGCGTCGCCTGTGCGTTGCGCTGCGCGTATTTCGATGGCGCCGACCGGGACGCGCGCCGCGATATGGCACTGGCCAGTCTCTTCGGCGGCCTTGCCTTGGCCAACGCGGGACTGGGAGTGGTGCATGGCTTCGCCGCGCCGCTCGGAGGCGCATGGAAGGCCCCGCATGGAGCTCTTTGCGCGGCTCTGTTGCCGCATGGCATGGCCGCCAACGTCGCTGCATTGCGTGCGCGCGCCCCACACAGCCCAGCTCTCGCGCGCTACGCTGCCGTCGCGCGCCTGCTCACCGGCCGGAACGACGCGAGCATCGAGGACGGCATCAAGTCGGTGCACGCGCTTTGCATCGAGTTCGAGGTTCCTCCGCTGCGCGCCTGGGGAATCACCGCATCGGATCTGCCGAGTGTCATCGAGAAGGCTGCATGCGCCAGCAGCATGAAAGCCAATCCGCTGCTGCTCACCACCGAGGAGTTGCATGCGGTGCTCGCGGCAGCCTGGTAGGCATGTCTCATCGCATCGCAGATTGCGCTCCGTTGCCAGCCTTGAGTCCACGCCGCCCTGTAGTATGGATCGCATGCAATTTCATGGAAGCAGGATTGAGGCTCTGCGGCGATTGGTGCGAGCCGCCGTTTGCTGCGCGATTCTGAGCTTGGTGATTCCGCTCGCGGCACATCCCGCACCAACTCCGCAAAAAGCCGACTCCATTCTGATTCTCAAAGAGGCTCATGTGCTGGAGCTGCTCAAAAACGGCAAGGTGATCCGCACCTACAAGGTCGCGCTGGGCCGTGGTGGCCTCACGCCGAAGGAGCGCGAAGGCGACGGACGCACGCCGGAGGGACACTACATCATCGACAGCCGTGACGCCGCGAGCCGCTACCATAAGGCGCTGCACATCTCCTATCCGAATGCGGAAGACCGCAAACGCGCGGCCAGGCTGGGTGTCTCACCCGGCGGCGCAATCATGATCCACGGACTGCCCAACGGCAAGGGCTGGATCGGCGCAGGGCACCGC
>JBAWFY010000679.1:0-1747 GCA_049592335.1 Occallatibacter sp. | reverse complement strand
GTATCGCGCTCGACGAGAAGCGCGCGCAATTTCCCGCGACACTTTGGGACGAGCCACCATCGAGCGGCCAGACTCTCGAGCAGGTATGGTTCTCAGGTTGCCACTGCGATGTAGGAGGAGGCACGGCGCCCGGGGGGCCCGCTATCAACGGAACAATGCTTTGCGATATTCCAATGGGGTGGATGATTTCGAAAGCGCAACAGTGCGGCCTCACGTTTGTCAGTGGCGCAACCGATCAGTACGCAACACTGCCGGCGGAGACTGCGCTCGATGCGATTCGGGAAACCTGGAAGCTGGAGGATGGTCCACCCCATCTGCGGCCGGTTGCAGCAAACGCAAGGATCGCCAACAGTGTCGCGGTGCGCTTGAAGTACGCCCTCACCTATGTTCCGGGTTCTCTAACCGTGGTCGACGGCGCGCTAGCCGACACATATGTCATGGACAATGTAGTGAGCGACAGCGCTTTCTAACCTGCTCATTATATGAGCGGTTCCGTATCGGATCTCGGTCGGCTGCCTAGCCGCCTTACGGCCCCAGGTAAAGGCTCACGCCCGGCGGCGCGAAGCTGAGCTGGCCGGATTTGGGATCGTACGAAAGGTCCAGCGCGTCGGACTTGCGGCCATTGAAGAGCACGGCAACGAGTAACCCCTGCCCATAGCGCGCGGCCTCGGCGATCCTGTGGTTGCGGATGGGGCCGTACTCATTGTCTGGGCTGGTTGCGCTCCAGTCGTCCATGAAGCGCGAATAGGGATACGTGGCGTATTGCTGCGGATGCTTTTCCCAGTCTGGGTCGTGAACCCAGACGCCGTAGGCGCGCGGCAGGTCGTCGGCCTCGACAGCGCCGAGAAATCTGTTCACCGCCGCCCGCCCGAAGAAGTAGCGGCTCCAGTTCCACGGCCAGTCCACGGGGCGGCTGGCCACCAGCCAGGCAGAAAGAAGAATCAGCACGATCGCACCCGCGCTGCACTGCACGATCAGCAGTTTGCGCCGCGAGCGCTTGAAATCGAACTGAGGAGCGTCGAGCAGGGTCATAGCAAAACTTTCCTCGGAAGTAAGAATACAGTGGTCAGTGGACGGTGGTCAGTGATCACACAGTGATGTCGAGTGGCCTGAAGGATTAGACACCACCAATGAAGCCACTGTTCCCTTAGTCCCTAGTCTTTGCTGTACATCGTCTTCGCCTTCTCGGCCTGACGCTCGAGAGCCAGCTCGATAAGCCGCGTGATGAGGCCGGTGTAGCTCAGCCCTGAGGCTTCCCACAACTTCGGATACATGCTGATTTGCGTGAATCCGGGCATGGTATTCACTTCATTCACGTAGATGCGCCGCTTGCCCGCCGGGTCCATAAGAAAGTCCACGCGCGCCAGGCCCGCCAAGTCGCAGGCGCGAAAGGCGGCAATGGCCATCTGCCGGATTTCCTTCGCTTCCGCCCGGCTAATCTTCGCCGGAATCACAGGCACTGAGCCTTCGGAAAGATACTTCGCCTCGTAATCGTAGAATTCCTTACCTGGGACGATCTCGCCGACCACGCTCGCTTCGGGCGAGTCGTTGCCCAGCACGGCCACCTCGAACTCGCGGGCACGAGAGTTCTTGCCGCCCACCCCCTGCTCCACGATCAGCTTGCGATCATACCGCGCGGCTAGTGCAAGTGCGGGGCCCAGTTCCTTGCGATCGTGCGCCTTTGAAATGCCGACCGACGAACCCAGATTCGCCGGCTTCACAAACATCGGATAGCGCAGCGCACTCT
>JBAWFY010000678.1:0-7019 GCA_049592335.1 Occallatibacter sp. | reverse complement strand
GATATCGACACGACTAACCCCGAAGCTGCTAAATGGTACTGGAGCGTGATTCGCGAGAATTACGTCACCAAAGGCTTCGACGCTTTCTGGGCCGATGAAACGGAGCCTGATCTGCCGCCCAACGGTTCGTACTTCAAGATCGGTCCCGGCACGCAGTACTTCAACGTGTATCCGCTCTTCCACACGGCGGCCTTTTACAACGGCATGCGCGCAGATATGAAAGAGCGCGCGCTGATTCTGGCCCGCGACAGTTATCTCGGCGCACAGCACAACGGCGCGATCTTCTGGTCGTCCGATATCTCGCCGAACTGGGATACTTTAAAGCGCCAGGTTCCCACCGGCATCAACTTCACCGCCAGCGGAATGCCTTACTGGTCGACCGACATCGGCGGCTGGCAAGGCCTTCCCTACTCGCATAAGCCCGAGCATCCGCCGCTCATCGATCCCGGCGATGCGCGCGACAACATCGGCAACTACGATGACTATCCCGAGCTTTACGTCCGCTGGTTCGAATACGGCGCATTTCAGCCGAACTTCCGCACGCACGGAACGCGCAAGCATAACGAAGTATGGAGCTACGGCAAACAGGCCGAGCCCATTCTCGAAAAATATCTCCGCCTGCGCTACCAGTTAATGCCCTATATCTATTCGCTCGGCTGGCAGGCGCACCAGACCGGCGCACCATTTATGCGCGGCCTGTTCCTCGATTTTCCACGCGACCCTAACGTCGCTAATATCGGCGATGAATATATGTTCGGTCCGGACCTGCTTGTCGCTCCGGTCACTGATCAGGGAGCAACCGAGCGCTCCGTCTACCTGCCCGCCGGGTGCGACTGGTATAACTTCTGGACCAACGAGCGCGTCCACGGCGGCCAGCGCATTGTCGTGCCGGCCCCGATCGATACGATTCCGATCTTCGTTCGTGCGGGTTCAATTCTGCCGCTGGGAGCTCCCGTTGAGAGCACCAACCAGAAGCAGGCCATCGAAAAGGTCCGCGTCTATCCCGGCGCCGACGCGCACTTCGTGCTGTATTCCGACGACGGCACGACCTACGCGTACGAGAAAGGGAGTTACGAGATTACGAATCTCAATTGGCGCGACGCCGATGGCAAATTTACGCACACCGGAGCCGCAGCCTGGAGCGAAAGCGGCGCAGATATCGTCGACGTCGTTCAAGGCAACCGCTGAGCGCTGTATTCTGAGGCCGTCGCCTGCGCCCGGCTTTGCCGCTATCGTCAGCGTTCAGCAGGTTGCAGCCATGAATGCGGTCGTTCGCGGCGCGGAAGCCGGGTTCGGAATGCTGTCGATCTTGCGCGGTGCCCACTCCGCCGGCGCCGCCGTAATGTTCGCTGCCGAGCCGGGAAACATCTCGTTGAGTGATGTTGGCCGCGGCGTTTTCCCTCCTGAGCCTCCGGATTTCCCGGCGGGGAAGCGCACCAGGGCATCGATGGAATTGCCCCAGAAATTCAAAGCGTTGGGATTGGTGGTCGAAGGTGGGACTGCCCATGAGAGCACGGCCCGAATCCGCGCAATCTTCGCGCCCGCGCGATACGCGCTCAGATCCACGGGCAATGCGGCCGTATAGCAAAGATCTTCGCCGTCGCCGCGATTCACGTCGTGTACTCTCACCGGCACTGTACCCAGATAGGTGAAGGCCGACATGTTTTCCCAGTCTGCCCAGAAGGCGACGTATTCAAAGCTGCCTGCTGTCGCAAGATTGCCGGAGTATCCGGCGGTCTGTTTGATCCGGAAGGTGGCTACGAGTTGTTCGCAACCAGACCTGGCCTCGAGCGCAACGCTATCCAGTTGTTCGAAAGCGACATCCGCGTCCCGTTCCGTCAGCACGCTGACGGCGTCTGCCCAGTCGATCTTCAGCGCCGCAAATTCGGCCATCCTGCTCGCCATCCATTCACTGTCGACACCTTGATCTAACAGAGCATCGTGCACGTCCTCGTAAGCAAAGCGATGAGTTGGAATCTTTCCACTGTACAGCTCTGTGCGCTGGGCCAGTGTCAATGGAGCAGGACCCGAGGTCGGGACCGGAACCGCGGAAGCCGTTGTCTCGTCCTCCGTCGCTTCGCTCGTCGCTGCGTCGTCCTCAAACAGGTTCACGATGGCATCGAGGACCGTCATCGGGCCGGGCTTGAGGGATGTTCGGCATTCCAGTACATTGCCCCACGAGACCGGAAACTTCGGGTCGGACGGGATGGACTGCCAGGAGAGAATGGCTCGCACACTGGGCAGTGAGGGATTGTCGCAGTCTTCGCAAATGGGCGGCGTATACGGCACCGACGCTGCATAACTCAGTGGCGCGAATTCCTGCCGGGTGCTATCCGTGCCATGCGGCAGGTCGTGCACGCTTACCGCTACCAGCCCGGCGTGCTCGAATCCGTTGCCGGTGTCAACATAAAACCGAACGTATTCATAGGAACCGGGCGTGCGGTGATCGCCTAGGTATCCATATGGCTGTTTGATCCGGATCACCGCCTCAAGCACACCGAGATCGGGGTTGTAACCCACTTGGGTCAGTTCTTCGAACGTTGTGTCGTTTGTATGGGCGTCAGCCGGCGCGAATTTGATTTCGGCAAAGTTCCCGAAATGGTTGCGGTTCTCGGCAATGAGTTGGCTGAACAGCAGACGATCGGCAAATCTTTTCGTCTGATCGACAGAGGTTTTTTCCTGCTTTGTGTTGGCCATTTTTACCTCTCCGGGGTTGAGTTTTGTGTAAGTGGCCTTTTTGGGGGAGCCAGGCAACGAATCAGGCCGGATACGACGTAGTGTCGCTCGGCCCATTTCCGTTTCAGACCCTGCGCTCCCAAGTAATCTTCCCGCCAAATATTCATAACTTTTTGCGCGATTGAAACGTTTCTCCAGCGAGACGCACTACTCGGTGCGCCCCGAAACCGGGATCGCAAGCGCGGCTTCGATCGGCGCCGATTCTGACCAAAAGGAGGAACAGATTCGTGACAGAAAAGATCCATTTCTCCGCGTGCCTGGCGAAACTCGCTGCAATTTGCCGCCGCAGTTCCGAACCCGTTCCGATCCGCCTCAAGCCGATGCTCGCAGTCGCCGGTTCTGGATACAAAGTCTTCCGTATCAATCCTGTCCTGTTTTCCCTATGGTTTTTGTTTCCGGTATCGCTCTTGCTTGCCAGCGATTGGATTGGCCTGCTGGTTGCCTTCCAAGCAGCCACTGCAGCGGTGCGTCTACGCGATCTGCCCCCCAGGTCGCTCGCAGCCTTCTCATCCTTGGATGCGGCGCGGAGCCAGTGCGAAGGAGATTTTCATGCACGGTAAAGCGCCTTTTGTTGCTGCGGACGGATACCTGAACCCAGTCGGTTCATTTTTTGGAGTTAAACAGTGACCTGCTCTGCCTATCCCGGCCGAAGACTCCGCGGCAACTCGCCGCGTTCGGCGATGGTGCGCGCTGCCCGTGCGCGCCGGCAGCGTTTTTTGCGAGCCTCCGCGATGGTATACTCAAGCCCTCCCCCGGTTGTGGAGCCTCCGTTGCAACTGCACTCATTCGACGCGAGTTACGTAGAGAGCCTTTGTGGAGGAGACCGGCAGACCCAGGAACATTTTGTCGGCTACTTTTCCGCACTGCTCCAGGTCAAGCTGCGCTCGCGGCTCCAGTCGCGACACGCCATAGAGGACGTGTGCCAGGAGACCTTTGTCCGGGTATTTGCCACCTTGCGTAAGGAGGGCGGCCTCAAGAATCCGGAGCGCCTAGGCGCTTTTGTCAACAGCGTCTGCAACAATGTGCTTTTTGAAACCTACCGCGCTTCGGGCCGCGTCGAGTCGCTCGATTTCGAAGACCGCCCCGAGCTGCCGGCCACGGGTCCTGACGCATTGGCGATCGTTTCCTCCCGCCAGATGGCAGAGAAGGTTCGCGAGATTCTGCTGACCATGGCGCCCCGCGACCGCTTCCTTTTAAAGGCAGTCTTTCTCGATCAGCGCGATCGCGAAGAGGTGTGCCGTGAATTTGGCGTGGACCGCGAATACCTGCGGGTATTGCTGCATCGCGCAAAACAGGAATTCAAGACCGAGTATGTGAAACGTTTTGGCGGCTCTGTGCCGCTCAATGCGGGAGCGTAAATGGAAGCGAATGCTGAATCGGTCAAAACAACGGCCGAATGGGCCCGGAATGGGGGGCCAAAAACCATGAATCATGACGAAGCTGTAGCGCAAATGACGGTGGAGCGGTACCTGCTGGGTGAACTCGATCCCAGCGCCCGCGACGATTTTGAAGAACATCTGTTCGATTGTCCGGATTGCGCCCTGGACACTCGCGTCGCCACCGCATTTATTGAAGGAGCCAAAGCCGAGTTAGCTGAAATGGCGCCAGCTCGGCTGGGAGTGAAAGACACCCCCGGGCGGGAGAAGGGCCGAGGTCTTTGGTTTCTCGCTTGGCGGCCGGCATTTGCCGCCCCAGTCTTTGCCGCCCTGGTCGCGGTTGTCTGCTACCAGAATCTGGTTACGTTTCCCGCTCTCCGCAATGCCGCCGGCCAGCCGGTCGTGATCCCGGTCGCGCCGCTTTCGGGAGCCACGCGCGGCGAAGTTCGCCCCACCGTCGCCGCCAGTCCAGCGCACGGCATCGCCTTACCCGTCGATATCCCTCTCGACCCGGCCCTGGGCGCGTTTGTGTCGTATTCGTTTCAGATCCAGGACCCGCAAGGCAAGCTCGCGTGGTCGGGCTCTATCCCGGCGCCAGCCCAGGGAACTACGGGCGATTACCAGCTCTCGCTGGTTATGCCGGGCGGAATCCTGAAGGATGGCGCTTACTCGGTATCGATCTCCGGAACCGGCGCTCATGGCGAAAGTACGCCCATCGAACAGTACGGGTTTAACGTTGCGGTAACAAAATAAGAGGCCTCGGCAGCCATTTGCATGGCGCCGTCGGGGTTTCGCGGTGAGGATTTTTGCCAGGGCAAGTCAAAAAACACTTCCCATGTCGCGTGCCATCCGCTAAAATCCGCCCATAAGTTCTAAGAAAAGTGAGCACGCACATGACCGAGCCAATTGAAAGACACCATCACTATCACGCCACAGCCACCGCCATCTCCGGCCATCTCAAGCTTCCTCTCGAGAGTGAGATCAGCCGCCAGGCGCACGCCGAGCTTCCCAAAAAGGGAGGCCACTTGTCCCAGCGCATGAAGGAATTTTGCCTCGAAGGGGTAGTTTCCTTCCGCGCGGCTGCGACGCGCGTCTCCGGCAACAAGAGCACCAAGCCCGACCAGGGCTGGACGACCATCGCCACCACCGTCGTCGAATGCCTGAACGTCATGGAGATTGTCACCGCCGACCGGGTCGTCACCCAGATCATCACCGAACATCCTCTTGAAGGCTATGTGCCATCGGTCTCCTTTCTCGGAACCCGCTTTGAGAACCTGCAGGTTGCCGGCCATCCTGTCGATTTCGAGATCGACCATAACATCCTTGGCGAAAAGCCGGGAGGCGACGGACCATATACCCATGAGCCGGGCGTGATTGCTCGCGTAGGCAGCCAGTATCGCCGCATCCTTGAGAGCAAAGGCCTTCCTGAAGACCTGCGCGAACGTTACAATCGATTTTCCTCTACTCTAGGGAAATCGGAGGCGTTTGAATGTTCCCTGGTGAATCGTGCGAGCGGCTCCTACCCTGGCCATTCGTTCGGTCACATCATTCACGTGCCCGATTTCGGCAAGATCGTCCTGGGCAAATTGAAGGTGACCCACGACAAGCACGATACCCCGACCAAAGCTCCGAGGATCACCAACGTTCACCTGACAATGGTGGACCTGGAGCTTGGTTGTTCAGCCGATGGCAACGTGCCCATCGGGAGCGGGGGAACCAACGGTGGGACCGAGCCGTAGTAAAAGCCGCATTACTCGAAAATCGTTCATCGGCTCAGGCTGGTGCATCTTCCTCCCGTGACGGCATACGGACGAGCCGCGGCAATCGCAACCTCAGGTTGTATTTGCCGTGGCTTTCGCTGCTGCTTCTGTTGCTCCTTCTCCCACTTGAGGACACCGCTCCACAAACAGCACAGGCAGCCTACGACCATGCGTCGACCTTGCTCCAGCATGGCGACCTGATCGACGGCCAACAGGAGGCCGGGCTGGGCTACCAGCGTTTCTCGTCGTCCAGCCCGGCTTGGGCCGCCCGGTTCAAGCTGCTGCTCGCCCAGGCCATGCTTTACCGCGGTATGTATCAGGACGCTCTTGATACCCTCTCCTCCTATAGCGGTTCATCGGACCAAGAGGGCACGATTCAAGAGCTTTCCATCGAAGCGGTCGCCCTTACACGCCAGCAAAGGTTGCAATTGGCGGATCAAAAGCTGACGCAGGCCGAAGCGCTATGCAGCCAAGCGGACTTCGCTCCCTGTGGAGACGTCGACACAGCGCGCGCAATCTTCGATGCGAGGCAAGGAAGGCTCGCCGATGCACGGCAGCATTTTCTTTCTGCGCTCGCCCTTGCCCGCAGCCACCACAATTCCTGGCTGCAAGCCAAGGCAAATCTCAATCTGGGTTTTATGGCCCTCCAGATGAACCATTTCGACGAAGCAATCGACTGGTCCAGGTCTGCATATCGTGAAGCAGCGGACTCTGGCTACCAGAACCTGATGCAGATCGCAAGCGGCAATCTGGGCTGGGCCTACTACCAGTCGGGTGACGATGAACTGGCGCTTGAGTACTTTCTTGCTGCCGTAGACGCAGCCGCGCGCACCGGAGATCTCCGCGACCGGTTTAAGTGGATCAGCGATGCCGGACATGTTTATCGAGACGAAGGGGATTTGGCGCGCGCGCTGGACTGCTATCGCAAGGCATTCCTGCTTGCCAAGCAGCTCGACAGCAAAGAAGACGTTGAGCTCGCAATCGAGAATCTGGCCCAGCTCTCCGAGATGAATGGAAGACTGAACGATGCAGCCTCCTATATCGCTCAGGTCGAGCCGATGGAGTCCACAAGCGGCGGCAAGTTGAGCCCCAACCTGCTGCTTACCAAGGGATATCTTGCAGCCGATTTGCACCGGTACGATGAAGC
>JBAWFY010000677.1:0-9740 GCA_049592335.1 Occallatibacter sp. | reverse complement strand
GTCTTTGCGAGCGCAATGTCGAAATTGTCTGCTCCCGGCCCGTAGAAAAAGCGCCGCTTGGCATTGCCAGGGGTACCCAGCGCGTTCATGCTGAATGCCGTCGTATCGAAATAGTTGTTGCTGTTCGTGCGCGGGTTGCGGTTCAGGTGCAACGGCGCGCCGTTCCAGTCCGGCTCGTCGATGCTGGAGTTGTTGACGCCATTGGGATTGGTCCCGATCAGCGAATTGTCGCCGTTGTTGACCATGGTTACGGGAAAGCCGCTGGCGAGGTGCGTGATGCCGGTGACCGACCACCCGCGGGTAAGGTGGCTGCCACGCAGGAAACGCTCGAATAGCAATTGGTAGTCGTAGCTGAGAACGAAATTCTGCTTCACGTCGAAGGCCGAGAGCGCGTAGCTGAGTGCTGGGTTGAAGGGGTTCACCTCTTCGCCGAGATTCGACGACTCATCCAGCGATTTGCTGTACGTGTAGGCTGCAAAAAACTCGAGGCCGCCGCTTGAGTGGCGCACACTCAGTTCCAGAGCGTTGTAGTTGGCAACGCCGATATTGGTTTGCAATCCGTTGCTGCCAAAATTCGACCCCAGCGGCCCGCGTGTCCCGTTAATGGTCTGTCCCGCCGCGGTGACAAACACGTTGCTCTCAGCGTTTGGCCCGCAAGTGGCCGAATCTGCAGCCACCTCCGAGGGAACGTTCAGGCTAAGGCACAGCGCGGGATTGCCCGGATTCGGTTCCTCGAGCACGCGCAAGTGCCGGCTCGCTGTTCCCGTGTACGCCGCGCTCAGAATCGTCTTCGCCCCGGCCTGCCGCTCGATCGAAAGCATCCACTCGTTGGTGTAGGGCGTGCGATTGTGCAGGTCGTAGCCGGGAATGCCGCTGATCGGCTCAAATGCGCTCCAGTCGATGCTCGCGTCGGGATTTGCGCGCGAAGCACCAAGCGGCGCCAGATGATAAGGAAACGGCTGGCCGTAACTCTGGCCGTTTGACGCGGTGACGAACGGCGTGGCAAACAGCGGAGGCGCGGGGCTTGAGTACGTTGTCCCGTAGGGCGCATTGCCCGCCAGAACACTAATTGAGACTGCTTCGATGGCCGAGTAGAACTCGCCAAAACTCGCGCGCACAGAAGTGGCTCCCGGACCGCCCAGAACTTTTTCGAGCATGCTGTCCTGCGCGGCATGCGGTTGCCACGCGATCCCTACGCGCGGCGCGAGGTTCAGATTGTCCACCGGCGCAAGCGTTGCCGGAACTCCCGGATCGCCCGGATACAAAATTCCCGCAGGCGCTCCCGGAAACACCTGCGATTGCGCTCCGGCAGCGAAGGTCGAAATCTGGTTGTACTTCTCTGTCCACGGCGTGATGCGGTCCCAGCGCAGTCCATAATTCAGCGTCAGGTTCGGTCGCGCTCGCCAGCTATCCTGCGCGAACAGGCCAATGTATTTGTTGCGCGGATAAAACGTATCCAGTTGGCTCTGGTTGAACTGGCTGGGCACGCCGATCAGAAAATCCGCGAAGTCCACGCCCGTTTCGGTGCCCGAAAAAACAAAGTTGCCGTTGAACTGCGCGATGGCGGCAGCGTTCACGCGATCGAAATGAAAATCGCCACCGAACTTCATTGTGTGGTTGCCTTTGACCCTGGAGAAAGTATCGGCAATCTGGTAGGTATTGTTGGCCTGGATGAGCTGATTGGCCGCGGCGCCGATCGAGTAGCCGTTGAAGTTGATGTTCTCCACGCTCTGGCCCTTGGGATCGAGCGCGACAATGCTCGGCGTTCCGTCAGCGTTCTCGAAGCCTTGTGAAACCAGGCTCACGCCGCGCCCGCCTACCGGCTGGCCAAGATTGTTCATGTCGCGCGCGTAGCTCAGGTGCAGCTCGTTAACCGCTTCCGTGCCGATGGTCTTGGTGTCGCCGAGCGCAACCAGTTGCGACCGCCCCGTCGACAGCGCGCTGAATCCCGGCACGCTCGCTCCGCTCTGCGCTACGGGATACGGATTGTTCAAGATGAAGTCGTCGGCAAAGTAGTAGGCCGAGAGCAATCCCCAGCGGGTATTTGCATCCACGCGCGCGGCGCCTTTGTCGTCGCGCAGGGTCTGGTCGAAGGCGGAGGTGGAAAATCCATTGGTGTTGTTTGGAGCAGGAATGTACTGAAGCAGTTTCTGCGCGGGAAGCGACCACGCGCGCTGCGGGATGATGGCATCGGGGAATACACAGGTGGGCGTTGTTGGCGTACAGCCAGGCTGGTAGTAAGGCTCGCCGGCGGTTACCTGATAGCCAAGCTCCTGAGTGAGAATATTTGCAAAATATGGGCCGCTTACCAGACCGTTCAGCTGATTACCAGCGGGGCCGGTCGTGAAATCGTAGAGATTTCCGGTGCGGTCGGCGTTCGAGGGCACTCCAATATTTCCGGTATCGATGCCCTGAGTCTGCCGCGTTCCCTGGTAATCGAGAAAGAAGAAGAGCTTGTCTTTCCGGATCGGGCCGCCGAATACTCCACCATATTGGTTCTGCACAAACGCGGGGCGCGGAGTGACCGGCGTCGTTTGTTTATCAAAAAAAGTGTTCGCGTCGAGATCCGTATTGCGCAAAAACTCAAACGCGTCGCCGTGCAGGTTGTTTGTGCCCGACTTGGTTACGACATTGATCTGTCCGCCGCTGAACTCTCCATACTCCGCGTCGAAGTTGCTGGTAACGATGCGAAACTCTGCAATCGCGTCCAGGTTCGGAATGATGGCGGTACCCATATTCACCGATTCCTCGGTGTTGCTGCCGTTGACGATGAAGGCGTTCGCCGATTCGCGCTGGCCGTTCACCGAGATTGTGCCCGGATTCAGATCGCCCGAGGGATTGAGGACGGTTGCGCCCACGTCCTGCACCGTCGTCGAGGTAATCGAAGTAGACGGCGCGACCCCGGGCTGCAGCGAGAGCAGATCGGTGAAGCTGCGTCCGTTCAGAGGCACGGCCGTCATTTGCCTGCCGCTGATTGCTTCGCCCATCTGTGTGCTGATGGTTTCGATGTGCAGGCTGAAGTCGGAAACGCTCACCGTCTGCCGGTCGCCGCCGACCGCAAGCGTCGCGTCCAAGGTAAGCGCAGCATTCGCGTCGAGGCCAACCTCTTTGCGCTGGTACAGGGCAAATCCCGGGGCCTTCACATCCAGTTCGTAGCTTCCTACCGGCAGTACCGGCAGAGCATAGAAGCCGCGGTCGTCGGTCTTCGCATGATACGTGGAGCCCGTGTTCACTTCCAGGACTTCGACCTCCGCCCCAGGCACAACGCTTCCGGATGGATCCTTCACGGTTCCCGAAATGCTGCCGCCCTCGCTCGCCAAAGCAGAACTGCCCCCGAGAATTGCCAGAAAGCAAAGGATTTGAATCAAGTTACGCAATATATGCTTCGACCTCGACAAGAAACGATCTCCTGAAATAGCTCGGACATTCTCAGGCAGAGGAAAGTCCAGCTTGAACTGGCAGACCAATCTACGACTAAATTGGTCGGCATTACCTCATTTAATATACGACAAATTAAGTCGTACATTCATGCAGTGATTTGAATCACCTCTCAAATAGTGGGAAACGATGCATGTGTGCGCTTGCTGTCTCTGCAAATATGTCTAAATGGATTCGAGGATTGAGAATATGAACATGTCAGACACGGCTTTCGAGGTCATTCTCGCGGAGATCCAGCGTTTTGCCGATGCGGCCGGCGATCTCAATTCGCTTCAGGAGTTCTGCGTGGGCATGATTGCCGAGCGCTTGCCCTATTACAACTGGGTCGGGTTTTACATGCTGGAGTCGAACGACGAGAACATTCTCGTTCTAGGCCCATTTCGCGGTGCGCCAACGGAGCATGTTCGCATCCCGGTTAGCGAGGGAATCTGCGGTGCGGCGGTTGTTCAGGGCGAGACGGTCATCGTCCAGGACGTCTCCGCCGATCCGCGCTATCTTGCCTGCTCCATTGAAACCAAATCGGAGATTGTCGCGCCTATACGTGCCCAAGGAAAAATCGTCGGCGAGATCGATATCGACAGTCACACCATCGACGCATTCGGCTCCAGCGACCGCAGCTTCGTGGAGCATTGCGCGGCACTGGTTGGGCGGTTTCTCGAGAGGAAGAATTCCTGATTTTGTGCGCTGAGGAGCACTTCTGCGGCTGGAACCGGCGACCGATTTATTCAGCGCTTGCGAAATAAAACCGGTAATGCTTCCGGCAACCGGGATTGAATGCCGCGCCGCAGCTTGGGCACATCGACACGCTCTCCATATATTCCCGAATGGTCAGTTCTCTTCGGCACGCCCCGCAGAGAACGGCAGGCTGATTCCACTCCGCCTCGGGCCAGACCTCAATTGCGTGGCCCGCCAGCGCCTCGTGGCAATCCTTGCAGGCATAGTAGACGCCGCAGCACTTCATCTTGATCGCAACGATGTCAAGATCGGTTCGATAGTGAGCGCAGCGTGTGTGAGCATCGAGGCCGACTCCGCGCACTACTGGCTGAGATGATTGCATCAACGGTCAGATTACATGCTCCGGGCTCGAAAGCGGCGTCGCAGAATGCCTGCGAAACTTAGTGTAGGGGAAGGGAAGGCGAGCGAGCGCCCGCACTGAGGAGGGCGCAATCGATTCCTGATTTGAAAGCGATGTACCGCCATGATTGGACAATCATGGCGGGGACGACGGGGCTCGAACCCGCGACCTCTGCCGTGACAGGGCAGCGCTCTAACCAACTGAGCTACGTCCCCTCTGCAATTTCTTTGACATACGCCAAGTCTAAGAAAATGTTGTCTTTCGCTGCTGTCTATTTTTTCTCCCGCTTCCACTTCTTCCACGGAATCGAACCGATTTCCGCGATGAATGGACAGCATGGACAGCATGAAAATCTGCTATCAATGCTGCCGCAGAGACTCGCAACCCGAGAACATCTGTCCATGTCCCGTGATTGAAATTGTACCAAATAAACCCTGCTTACCCCCTTGAGAAGTCCTGCAATTCGCTGCCTTAGCTTCTCCTTCTGTTTTGAATTGGCGGGGTGCCTGCAAAGTTTACGGTCTTCGCCGCGCCTGCAGCGCCGGTGCTCAGAATTCGCCGGGGCTGAGCTGACCGGTATTGGCTGAATTAAGACAGTACCAGCTGGCCAGCATGTTTGACTTTGAGCATTCCACAAGCCAACAATATGAATAACAACCCCTATAGGCTGTATCTGATCGCTCTCAAGGTGGACAAAACAGCACAGTCTTTGCTGCCGTGCCCGGAAGAAAATGAGGTTCCAGCCGCTTAACTCACGCGGCCAGGGAGATTTTGTCATGCCTGAAGTTCGTGCTTTCCCATCCATCCCCACGAAGATCCTTTTGCCCATTGACTTTAGTCCATCATCCCAGGCGGCTTTGGAGATGGCAGCTGATCTGGCTCAGCACTTTCATGCCGAACTCCACCTTCTCAACGTGATTCCAATGTTTCCTACCACGACTCTCCCCGACCTCATACCCGAAAGCGAATTTCTTCAGGAGACGAGAACATTTGCAGAGGGTCATCTGGCAAAGTGCCAGACAACTCTTAAGGCAAAAGGGGTGAAGTCAACTTCCAGCATCGAAGTTGGCAATGACGTAGCAGGGAGCATCATGGAAGTGGTGGAGAGGGAACATATCGACATGGTCGTAATTTCCACACACGGCATCTCCGGGTGGCGGCCGTTGGTCTTCGGTTCCATTGCCGAGAAGGTAGTCAAGCTCGTGCAATGCCCGCTGTTGCTTCTTAGATCAGTCAGCCCGGAGGCAAGTGTCAGCTCTGAGAATGGTACGCGATCTGAAATCGTGACAGCGAAAGCATAGGAATAGGTGGCCATGTGAGCGCAACCAGCGTTGTTGTGCCCTCGCCAGACAGCTCGACCGTCGAGCAGGTTCAGCAAGTTGCGCCTAAAGGTCTTACGAGCGATGAGGCGTG
Source organism: Occallatibacter sp. (assembly GCA_049592335.1). Classification (GTDB taxonomy): domain Bacteria; phylum Acidobacteriota; class Terriglobia; order Terriglobales; family Acidobacteriaceae; genus Telmatobacter. Next base: position 3,814 of record JBAWFY010000677.1, on the reverse strand, counting down.
CGTCCGCCTTGAAAAAGACGGCCCCAACGCAATGCCGGATACCTCGGCTCATCCGCTGCGTAACGGGCTGGCCAAATTCTGGGCTCCAGTTCCGTGGCTGTTGGAAGCTTCGATTGTGCTGGAGATCGTTTTGCATAAATACTAACGAGGCGGCAGTTATCGCTGCCCTGCTGGCATTCAATGCGGCACTTGCTTACTTCCAGGAGAGCCGCGCGCAGGCCACGCTGGCTGCTCTGAAGTCTCGCCTGGCCCTGAACGCCTCGGTCCAGCGCGATGGTGAATGGAAGATTGTGCCGGCGGCGGAACTCCTATGCGGCGACCTGGTACAGCTATCGCTCGGCGGCGTGGTCGCTGCAGATGTGCATCTGAACGGCGGATCAGTTGAGCTGGATCAGTCGATGCTCACTGGGGAATCGCTTCCAATCGCCGCCGACGCGGGAGCCGATACCGCGAATCTCGTAACGATCCAAGGCTGGGTCAGCTACTTTGCAGGGCGGCATTGAAGCAATCAAGTCTTTCAGAAGAACGTGGCAAGACTCATGAAAACCTTCAATCGTGCGGCTAGCGTGGACCTCGAACTCCTGTCGAGGAGAATGATTTACGGAACGTCAGCGGTAATCTCTCGTGGAGTGACAGTAATTAGGGACTTCTGCGCATTGTGGTCAGGTAACTCATCGAGCAGAACCACATTAAGCAGGGATTTGTGCACCTGAATGCGGCCGTTATAGCTGACAAAACCGAGCTTGCGAAAGCGATTCATAAAGAAGCTGACACGGGACCGGGTGGTGCCGATCATCTCCGCCAGGGTTTCCTGTGTGATTGGAGGTATGAACGTTTCCGGTTCTCCGGGTTGGCCAAATTCCGCCATCAACAGGAGAATCCGCGCCAAACGCTTTTCGCTGGAGTTGAATAGCTGATCGACAAGATCGGCCTGGGTTCTCATGCTGCGGGCCAGGAGGAATTTAAGGAACATGTCGGAGAGAGCATGCTCCTGATGCATCACCTGGATCATCTCCTCCCTTCCAATTCTGAGCGCCGTGCACGCGTTGATCGCGGTGACCGTGGCCAGGCGCAGTCCAGGCACCGCCGCGAGGGACTCTTCTCCCAGGAAATCGCCGCTGGAGAGGATCGTGATCGTGGCCTCTTTGCCTTCGTGCGAAACGACAGTAAGTTTTGCCCGGCCGCACTGCAGATAAAAGACAGAGTCGGCCGGATCTCCCTGGACAAAAAAGGTCTCTTTCGGCTTCACGTCGGCGATTCTTCGGCCAACGCCCGCGCGCGCAAGGTAGGAGATTGGGTCGAATTTCAAGTTACTCGCCGCGGTGTTTACCATGGGACCTCCTTCGAGGCAGTTCGAGTCCCGATTGCAGTTTGCGGATTGATCGAAGGTCAATCGAGAGGGAGCTTTAGAGAACAAGAGGAGAGCATCCTCCGCGACCTGGCGCCAACAGCGCACGATGAAGCTACACTTTTGCAGCCTGCACATAGTGTGCGGCACACGGAAGAGTCATGCTATCGGGGATGCTGCTAATAATGAGGGGCTTTGTCCGGGAAAACCCTGACAAAGGACGCAAGCAGTGTACCTGTCGTTACAGAAAGGCGGCCTTAATTTAACTTCTTACCGGGCCGGCCGCCGGGCTCACTCTCCAGCGCTTCCGGGGTCAAAAGGCCCATCTGTACGGCAAAACGAATCACGTCACGACGCGTCCGAAGTTCGAGCTTTTCAGCAAGACGTGAACGATATGTCTCGATCGTCTTCACACCCACAAAGATCTGTTTCGCTATTTCCGCACTGGTGTAACCCCGCGCCACGAGTGTGAGCACCTGCAACTCGCGTTGGCTCAGGATGTTCACCGGCCGCGTGGAACCGGTTTTTGTCTTACTCTTCGCCAGCACGTCCTGAACAAGAACGTTGGCCAAACGCGGATCTACGAAGATCCCACCGCGATTCACTGCTCGTATTGCGGTAATCAGCTCCGCATCCACCGCCCTCTTCAGCAGGTAGCCGGACGCCCCGGCAGCCAGTGCCGATCTCAGGTACGCAGGGTCATCGTGCATGGTGAGGACGAGCACCCTGGTTCCGCGGCAATCTCGCGCCATTTTCTCGAGCGCCTTCATACCGCCAACCCGAGGCATTGTCAGGTCCATCAGGGCAACGTCCGGTTTCGTCTCCCGCGCCGTTTCAACCGCCTTCTCTCCATCGGGAGCTTCCGAGACAACTTCCATATCGGGCTGTGCATTGACCAGCATTTTCAGTCCTGCGCGGAGAATCGCGTGATCGTCGGCGATCATGACTTTGATTTTTTGGGCGCGCGCCGGCATTTCAGGTACTCCTCTGCGCCGTTATGGGCCGGGAGTCATGGCGGGCAAGTGGGACTTGCACCAGGATCTTGGTTCCCTTGCGCTGTGGAATGAAACGGATGGTCCCGCCCAGCATTGCCGCTCTCTCGCGCATACTCTGAATCCCCAGCCGGTGCGAGGAGAAAGATACGGTCTTAGCGTCAAAGCCACATCCATCGTCGATTACGGCGACCTCTACGGCTGCGGCCAAGCGGGCAAATCGAATGCTGACCGCCTTGGCTCCCGAATGCCTGGCTACGTTGGTCAGGGCTTCTTGGAGAATGCGGTAGAGCGTGATCTGAACATCTGCCGGCAGCTTGCCGGAGTCAATCGTATGGAGTGTGAGATCCACAGCTATTTTGTGGGTCTTTGCGTACTCAGCAGCGTATCGGCTCAGTGCAACTCCGAGGCCATGGTCGTCCAGCACTGTTGGATGGAGCCCGCGGGCGAGCCGGCCTACTTCGTCGATGGCCTGGGCGGCGATCTCCCGCAGCCGCTGTCCCTGTGCCTTCACATCTGCCAGTTTCCGGACATCTTCCAGGGTTCGCATGCCGACTAAAAGAGCGGTCAGTAACTGGCCGGCTTCGTCATGCAGTTCGCGGGCAATGCGTCGCCGTTCCTCCTCTTGCGCCGAAAGCGTGCGTTCCAGCAGAAGCCGCTGCGTCGCTTCGGCCTGTTTGATTACTTCGGCCTGATTACGTTTTTGCTCGCTTAGATCGGTGATCACCATGCCCAGGACCTGGCCCTTGAATCCCCTAAGCCGGCTAAGCGACAAATAGACTGGAAGCAAATTTCCATTTCTGCGCTGCAGGCTGAATTCGCCCTTGGCAACCGACTTCCGAGCTTCGAAAAGCAAAGTTTCAAATCTGTCTCGCTCTGTCTCCGCTACAAGCGATTGCAACGCAACTCCAATCATCTTCCCCGGCGGCCTGCTCATCAGTTCTGCAAACCTGCGATTGCAGTAAAGCACCGTGCCATCGGGGGACAGAGTTGCCGCGCCTTCACTCATGGCCTCCACCAGCATGCGATAGTTGGGTTCGCCGCCTTTCAGCGAGACCGCCTGCTCTCCGTGAGGACCGGAAACCATCAAAGCATCCACCTCGCCGGACTGTATGGCGCGAAGAGTTTCTTCCGCGCTTTTCAGTCGAGCGCCGAGCTTGGTTTGCTGATCCGAAGCCTTGGATGACGGACGTTTATCTAGAGATGCTTTAGAATTTTTGCGAGATCGTTGCGGCGTGCCGTCTTCGCCGTGCGGCCGTCTGGGGAATAATCGGCCATCGGATTGCGCTCGCTTGTTGGCCATCTGCTATTTGAGCCCTTAATTCAGCGTGCTGGTTGAAGATCCAATCCCACAACGACACTCTCGGTCTTCGATAGATTCCCAATGATCTTCTTGACCGGCGGCGGGAGCCTTCTCACCAGTGTGGGAATGGCGATGATCTGATCGCCCTTGGCCAGTTGCGGCTTCTCAAGC
>JBAWFY010000676.1:0-3454 GCA_049592335.1 Occallatibacter sp. | reverse complement strand
ATCATGAGAGACGGCTCGTCCAATGACACGTTCATCATCTACGGCGATCAGTCGTCCGGATCTTCCATTATTTTTTACACGCATAACTTCTTCCACGGCCGGCCGGCAATGTTGGTGATCCCACGCTGCGGCCAGCATGGCGAGGGTTCGACGCTGCTATGGGGCTCCTGCTATCCCGACGCGCCGGATATCTATTTGAGTAACTCGAAACTTGCGGCGATCTGGGGCAACGGCCCGCGCAAGTGGATCTTCGCCGAAGACCCCGATCGCGCGAATGTAGAGCGTGTGCTGGGCGGGCGTCTGTACGAGGCGCAGACCCTGGCAGACAAGACGTTGTGGACCGACCGGCCGCTACTGGTTGACAGCTATCAATTCAAAGATACGAGTTCAGAGCGCTAAGTTGTCGGCTCTAAACATAAAGTCTGCGAAGTCTGCTAGCTAGCGCCGCGCATCTTTCCCCCGGGCAACAACTCAAAGACGCGCCCGCGCCACAGAATGCGCCGGCCGGTATAGCTTGCGGCCCAGAAGCAGAAGCCCATCAGGTCGCGAATCGGATACAAAATCAGCAATCCAAACCAGCTCTTGTCGCGAACCACAAGACCGCCAACAGCAATCGAAAGCGCAAGGCGCGTGGCAATCGCAAAACCAAGGAGCGCGAGCCCCCAGAGCGGACGGCCAAGCCAGGCGCACGCGGCCAGCGCGAGCAATCCAAAAGGCATGCTGAAGGTGAGCGCCGTGCCCAGGTGGCCTTTGGGCCGCGAAAAGCGCGTGGACTTCATCCAGCGTACCTGGTGCTTCAGCGAGCCCGCAAAATTCGAGTGCAGAACCATGTGATCGATGGCGTGATGGCTCAGGATGACCTTCTCGCCCAATTTGTGGGTCTCGTTGCCCAGGATGAAATCGTCGGCACAGTAGTCTGCGGTCACCTTAAATCCGCCCATGCGGCGAATCGTCTCGCGCCTAAAGGCCATAGTCGGCCCGAGTGTGAACTGCATGCCTTCCATCAATCGGGCAGCCAGAACACCCGCGGACATTTCGACCGACATGCCGACAGCCTCAAGCCGCGCCCACAGTCCTCCTTCGGCCGCAACGCCGCGATAGAGGCAACACATGCCGCCGACGCGCTCGTCCGCAAATGGCAGGGCCACCGCACGCAGGGTCTCGGGCGAAACCCGCACATCGCTGTCGCTGATGACAAGAATCTCGAACGCGGCAGTGCGTTCCATCAGCTCCAGCGATGCGACTTTGGCGTTGATATATTCGGGATCACCGCCGGTCGCAAGAAACTTGACGGGGATGCCCGGATACTGCGCGGCCACGTGTCGCGCCGTTTCGAGGCCAAGGTCATCGGCGTTCCGCGCGCAGAAAAGAATTTCGTATGCCGGGTAGTCCTGGGTAAAAAACGTTTCGAGATAGGACTCGAGACCAGGATCGGACCCATGCAATGGCTTGAGGAGCGAGAGCGGAGGCGTGAATCCGTGCCCTGCGGCAAGTTGTGCGAGGGCGGCGCGGCGCTCGCGCAGAAAGCCCGCAACAGCCCACAGTACGATGGCCGCGAAGACCGTAGATGAGAGAAGGCCAAGGAGAGCGAGGCCAAGGAGAACGTAAGGCATGCTGCTAACAGAATAACGGGGAAGCGAGGGAGCAAGGAAGCGAGAGCCGTGTCCAGCTACTGGCTAAGTGCGCTACGATTTGCGGGATGGCGTAGGACGCGGCGCCACGACGGGTTTGCGGACGGGCACAATCGCGCTGTTCGAGCCTGGCGCTCCCTGCTGGAATCGCGAGAGCATCTCCGAGCGCACGTATTCCACAAAGCTCTGCATCTGCCGATTCATCTCTTCCATGCGCTCGCGCATCTGCAGGATGATGGCGATGCCGGCGATGTTCACGCCGAGGTCGCGCGCCAGGTTGAGAATGAACTCCAGCCGCTCCAGGTCCTCGTCCGTGTAGAGCCGCGTGTTGCCCTCCGTGCGCGAGGGCTTCAGCAACCCTTCGCGCTCGTAAAGGCGCAGCGTCTGCGGATGAATCTCATACATCTCAGCCACCGCCGAGATCATGTACGCGCCTTTAGATTTGCGTTTTGTGGCCATCGTTCTTTCCAAACTTGCTTAACCGATCTTTGTGCGGGCCGGTCCTTGCCGTTGCATGCTTTCTTGTTCCCTTGTTCCCCGCTTCTCACAGCTTCTCGAACAACGCCTTGCGCGGATCGTCTGGATTCAGCCGTCCCAGCTCACGCATGATCTCGCGGCTGCGCTCGTCATTCAGGTGCGGCACCACAACGTTCACGGTGACGATCTCGTCGCCGCGCTGGCCGGGTTGCTGCGCGCTCTCGACGCCCCGCTCCCTCATGCGCAGCTTTTGCCCGCTCTGCGTGCCGGGTGGAATCTTCAACTGCGCGCGGCCGTCGATCGTCGGCACTTCGACCTTCGCGCCCAGCGAGGCCTCGGCCACGCTGACCGGTACGATAAGGAGAATGTCGTCGCCCTGCCGCGTGAAGACCGGATGCGGGCCGGTCCGCACGATCAGAAACAAGTCGCCAGCCGCGCCGCCATTCGTGCCCGCGTTACCCTTGCCCTGCAGGCGAATGCGCTGTCCATCGCGCGTGCCCGGCTTGATGCGGAACTCAACCGCCTCCGAGCGCGAAACGGTGCCCTCGCCGTGGCACGTGGCGCAGTCGTTTGAAATTCTTCCCGTCCCGTTGCACCGCGGGCAGGTGATGTTGAACTTCATGCGCCCGCCCATCTGTGTCACCTGGCCTGAGCCGTGGCATTCTGGGCACGTCATGGCGCCGCCGGTATGCGCCTGTCCGTGACAGGTGGGGCACACCTCCTGGCGGTTGATCTGGATGCGCGCCTGCCCGCCGCGAATCGCCGTCCAGAAATCCACCGTCGCCTGGTATTCGAGATCGGTGCCGGGCAGCGGTCCGCGCGCCTGCTGTGGGTGCTGCGCCCCGGTGAAGATGCCCGAGAAAATGTCTTTGAAGCTGCCCCAGCTGCCCGCGCTCTCGCCGGCGCCGCCCTGCTGGCCGTGGACTCCACCGGCAAATCCGTTAAAGTCGAAGCCGCCGAAATCGACGGGCGGCCGCGAGCCTGCCGATTGCTGGCGCGCGTAAGCCTCCGCAGTCGCGGGATCGATCTGGTCAGAGTAGAAGCCAACCTGATCGTAGATCTTCCGCTTCTTCTCGTCGCTCAGAACCTCGTTGGCCTCGGAGATCTCTTTGAACTTTTCCTCAGCCTTCTTGTCGCCGGGGTTCACGTCGGGATGGTACTTGCGCGCAGCCTTCCGGAAAGCCTTGCGGATCTCCTCCTGCGTGGCCGTCTTCTTCACGCCGAGCGTCGCGTAGTAGTCTTTGTTGGTTGTCGTGGGCATCTTTTTCTGGACTCAATCTCCGGTTGATTCCAACTGCGGGTTCCTTGTTTGCCTGCAATTCCGGCGCTCATTCCCTACGCACTCG
>JBAWFY010000675.1:0-2918 GCA_049592335.1 Occallatibacter sp. | reverse complement strand
ACTGTCCCGCAAGGTAGCTGCTCGTGCCGCTATTCATCGAGACCGTGGCCGTCTTCCACGCCGTGGCCGAAGTGGAAGGAGCGTTCGAGTTGAGCGCGATCTTGATACCTGCCGTCTCGCCAAACATATTGGCGACGTTTGCGTTTTCAAGTTTGTGCAGCGTCGTTTGCCACTGTTGCTTGAGCGAGAAATGTGTGATGTTGTTTTTGACCATGTTGTACTGCATCTGGAGCGTGGTCAGTTGTTGGATCAGGCTGGCATAGCTGGTCGGGTCGAAGACGATGTCGCCGATACCGAAGAGCGCAAAGCTCGGCGTTGCGGTCAATAGAACAGCGGCGGTGATTACGAGCCACTTGCGCTGCTTCTTGAGTTGAATTGCCATACTACCTCCTCGTTGTTTGTTGAATTGGCTGGCGCGCTGGGTCACAGCCCTTCGTCGAGAAGTTCGCGAGCAATCCGAGGAATGACGACGATCCATTCCTCGCCTGCTGCTTCGATAGCTTCGGCCAGGGTGCAGCCAAACTCTTCGAGCCAGTCGGCACGATTGAGTACAAGCGCCACAGACACCTTGTCGCTCAAGTTGAATGTGGCCCACGCATCATGACCGCGATGCATGGCACGGCGCGAAACCTCAATCAGATGCCGCGATCGTTCGCTCTGCTCAATCATGGCCAGTCTCCGGCTCTACAGGGTTGGGTCCATGCGATGTTCCGCATAGGACGGGATCAGGATGTCGCGGCCTACATAGACGCGGGCGCGCGAACCTTCCTTGAGGGTGATAACGGGCAGGCGGTTGAGAAAGTGATTCAAAATCTGCTCGCCTTCGCTTGCCGTCTGCCCCGAGATGCCGTTGCGAATCTCGGTGGATGGATCGAGCACGCTGCCGTTGTTGCCGATCTGTGCAAGGCCGCCGATACCGCCGACGGCGGCGGCAGCGGCAAAGGCCTGGAAGTATCCGTGATCGACCTTGGTTGCCAGACCGGTCGTGCCCAGGGGATCGAGGCCAATGTATTTGTCAAAGTCGAGCGAAAAACCGTCCGGGCAGACGGCGCGATGGAAGGTGACGAACATCTTGCGCTGCTGGGCGCTGCCCACGCTCTGCACGGTGCCGATCAGGCGTGTGCCTTGCGGCATGAGCAACTGTTGATGATCGTGAGAGTAGTAATCGGTGGTCAGCATGACCAGAATCGGCCCGTTGAATCCGCCGTCGATGTGGTTGGTGACGACGCCTTCGAGTACCGTGCCCTCGAAGATTCGATAGAGACGGCCTTGATATTGGTCAAACGGGTACGGCCCCATCGGATCGGTTCTGGTGTTTTCCGTGGTCGATTGCTCCGATGCTGCCGCCGCACTTGAACTTTTCTGCGATGGCACTGCATTGACAATCACCGCCCCTTCCGCCTTCGTGGAAGTTGGCGCTTCCGAGCGTTCTGCCAGCACCGCAGCCGTCTGCGGATTTGGTGATGAGCCGACTGCAAATTCTCCGGTGTGCGCAAAGTCAATCGCCATCGTGTCACTGTTGATGGCGTCCTGCTTCAGCCTTTCACGCGCCAGTGCCCGTTGCTTGGCCTCGGCCTGCGCCTCCGAGACATTCGAGGTGCGCTGCGGCGCATTGGAGCTACCGCCGTAGATCGCCTCGCGTTGCGCCGCTGTCATCGGCGCGGCGTTGGTTGACTCCGGGCCGGGCGTGCCCTCGGCGTTCTGGAATTGCTGCATCGCCGCGAGCAACTCTTGCCGACGCTGTTTTTCTTCGGCATCATGCTGCGCCTGTAACTGCTGCTGAGTCTCGAAGCTCGATACTTGCTGCGCGCTGGGCGAGGCTGGGCGCATCGGCAGTGCGCTTGTTGGCGCCGCCTTCTTGTTGCCGCGTAGAAGACTGGTTACGTTGGCGATGCCGAGTATGGCGAGAATCGCTACCAGCGCAATGACCACCGGCATACTCTTCTTGAGCGGTGGCTTCGCATCCGGCTGCTCTGGAATTGTGGCGGGCGTATTTGGAGTCTGTTCCGTCATGGCTACTTTGCGCCTCCCTCGCGATGGAATTCGACCTTTTGCTTGCCGATGGCCAGATACCCGTGCTCCAACTGCTTCGGCACGGTGTATAGTCCACCGTTGAAATCGAAGTTAATGAGCGAGCCTTTGCCGTCCTTCAGTTCGTAGAGCGCGGGAGTCTCCTGGAACTGTCCGCGCAAGTAGGTGAACTTGTCGTCTCGCCAGATTTGCTGGAGGCCAAGTTCCTTTCCCTTGCGCTCGTCCCACACGAAGTCGAAGTGCAGGGAGCCGGGGTATTCGCTGCGGTACTGCTCAGCCTTCGTCGTCTCGGCTTTGAGTTCCGCCTCCTGAGCGGCCTTCGCGGCAGCAGTTTCCTGTTTTGCCTTATCCAGTTCGGCAACCGGCACAAACACCGGAAGCTGGGCCAGCCGGTCCTTGGCGGCCTGATCGCCGGGAGCGATAAAGACTTTGGAATCGAAGTGGGGATCGGAATCATCGGAGACCTCGCGCAGTGCAAGGGTGTATTCGTTGCCGTGGTCGGAGACGATGTGAATGTCCGTGGCCGCGTTCGCCGTTTTTGGCTTGACGCTGATGAACCGCGAAGCCACATGGCCGCCGTCGAAGATCCAGTTCACCGTGTCGCCGGCGAAGACGTTGGCGACTTTCTCCTCGTTGGGCAGAACGATGAGCGTCGATTGCAGAAGGCCAGCGCGAATCTGCGGCGGGGTATCCGCTTCCGACACCGTGACCGTGCGCGGCGCGCTCGGTTGCAGGGGATGCGTTTCGGTTGAAGCATGAAGTTGGCTGGTGGCCAGCATCATGCAAACGGAAAAAGAGACAAAAATGGTGGGGTGCATATTCTCAGGTCCTTTCTGCGGTGTGGTGTTGGGGTTATTCGGACTCGCCCTGGGCGAATCGTGTGATTC
>JBAWFY010000674.1:0-7939 GCA_049592335.1 Occallatibacter sp. | reverse complement strand
CTCTTTGCGCGGTTTGAGACCAAGCTGGAACAGCACGCGGGCAACCTGAATCGCGCCGCCGTGGAGCTGGCCAAGGACTGGCGCACGGACAAGATGCTGCGCAATCTTGAAGCGCTGCTGCTGGTGGCCGACAAGGGGCAGACGTTCTTGATCTCGGGGTCCGGAGATGTCATCGATCCCGACGAGCCGCTGGCGGCGATCGGTTCGGGCGGCAGCTATGCCACGGCCGCGGCGCGCGCGTTAATGGAGAACACGGAGCTGGGCGCACGCGAGATCGCAGAGAAGGCGATGAAGATCGCGGGCGAGATCTGCATCTACACCAACGATCGGGTGACTGTGGAAGAGCTGTAAAGCGGCCCGGCCCGCGCTTCCGCGTGAATGCCGTAGAATCAGCCATAGAATGAAGTGTCCTTACTGCGGTTTCGGGCAGGATCGGGTGGTGGACTCGCGCGAAAGTAAAGAGGCCGACTCGATCCGGCGGCGGCGGGAGTGCGAGAAGTGCAACCGGCGCTTCACCACCTACGAGCGCATCGACGAGATTCCTTACATGGTGGTGAAGAAGGACGGCCGGCGCGAGCGCTTCGACCGGCAGAAAGTGCTGAGCGGATTGCTGAGGGCGTGCGAGAAAAGGCCGGTTTCATCGAGCCAGCTCGAAACCATTGTCGACGCCGCCGAAAGTTTCCTCATCGACGCACCCGAGCGCGAGCGCACCACCTCCGAAGTCGGCGAGCTCATCATGCAGCACCTGAAAGGGCTCGACACGGTCGCCTACATCCGTTTTGCGTCAGTGTATCGCGACTTCAAGGACGTGAACGAGTTCAAGGAAGAGCTGGAGGGGCTGCTGGGGAGTCACGGAAAGAAGAAAGGCTGAGCCAGCTTTTAGCTGTTAGCTTCGAGCTCTTAGCTTGCAGCGCCACGTGGAGCGCGAGTGCGAGGGTGCGGATGTGTTGAACGAGCACAGGATGCGCGTGACGAGGTGGTTGGGAGACGTTCCGGTCGAAGCCGAAGTCTCTGCTTGCGCAAGTATTCTGGCGCAGCCCCATGGGGGCAGGCTGGCGCAGCTCATGCTCCGGCTGCCTGGCTCTGGTCCATTCCGCAAGCGCTTCCTATGATGTTCTTATCGGCCAAAGCGGCTCTGTCATTAGGCATTGCCGGCTCCCGTCGGAATAAAAGTCGCTGAAAAATCGCCGTCTCGGTGAGACAATTTGCTCAATTCCCGGAGCCTGGAGGATGTTATGTCTTTAATCCCGATGATGGTCTTTTGCCTGGTTGTCCTGGCGGCGCTCGCAGGGCGCTTTGCAAAGAAGGGGCGCGCGGTTTCGAGCGATGAACTTGCCACGCTGCTGGCGCCTGTGGCGAACCTGCTGCCGGATGCGCTGTCTCTTGCTCACGCAGCGCCTGCTTGTGCGGCGCCGAGGACGAAGAAGTCCAAAGCCGATGAGATGCTGAAAGTCTTAAAAGTGCTGATCCCGTTAGTAATGCGCGTAACCTTGACCGTCGTTTTCACGGCGGCAGGATTCTGGTTTCTGTTCTCGCACAGCTCCAGTGACGAGGAAAAGCGCTGGGCCTCCGCCATACTGGGTACGGTCCTGGGCTACTGGCTGAAGTAGAGATCGACCTCTTGTACACTAGAGGGTGATAAGACCATGAAAAACAGACTTCCTGTAGGCATCCTGGGCGCGACCGGAATGGTCGGCCAACGTTACATTCAATTGCTCGAAGACCATCCCTGGTTCAAGGTCACCTGGCTTGCGGCCAGCGACCGGTCAAGTGGAAAGCCGTACGGCGAGGCGGCCAAGTGGCGCCTGGACACGCCGCTGCCGGAGCGGATCGCGAAGATGGTGGTGTCAGCAGCCGAACCTGAAGGTGCGCCGAAGATTATTTTTGCCAGTGTGGATGTGGCCATCGCGCGCGAGATGGAGCCGAAGTTTGCCGCGGCAGGATGCGCCGTGATCTCGAATTCAAGCGCCTTCCGCATGGCGCCGAACGTACCGCTCGTGATCCCCGAGGTGAACGCCGCTCACCTGCACATGATTGAAGAGCAGGCGTGGCGCAAGGAGTCAGGCGGCTACATTGTCACCAACTCGAATTGCACGGTGATGGGCCCGGTGCTGGCGTTGAAGCCTCTAGTCGATCGTTTCGGCGTGGAGCAGATTTTCGCCACTTCAATGCAGGCGGTTTCGGGCGCGGGCTATCCTGGCGTGGCTTCGATGGACATTCTCGACAATGTTGTGCCGTACATCAGCAACGAAGAAGAAAAGATGGAAGAGGAGCTGCTCAAGCTGCTGGGCAAGCTGGATGGCAGCGCCGTGAAGCCGCTCCCGGCCCGGATGAGCGCAAGCTGCAATCGCGTTCCGGTGGTCGACGGCCACACGGTTTCGGTAAGTGTGAAGCTTTCAAAGAAGGCTACGCGCGACGAGATCATCGATGCGTGGGCTGAGTTCCGCCCGCTGGCCGGCCAGGATCTGCCGTTTGCTCCCGCGCAGCCAGTGGAATGGACGCCGCTCGCGGACCGTCCGCAACCGCGGCTGGACCGCAATCGCGGCAAGGGCATGACGGCCACCGTGGGACGGTTGCGGCCCTGCGGCGTGCTCGACTGGAAGTTCACCGTGCTCTCGCACAACACTGTGCGCGGCGCAGCCGGGGCGACCATTTTGAACGCCGAGATGCTGATGAGCCTGGGCAAACTGGAGCCGGTGGCTGCTGTGGCAGCGAGAGGCTGAATTTGCGGTATCCCACCCGTCGCCGCTGAAGCCGGCGAAAGGATGGGTACCCTGAGAAAAATTGCTGAAGGCTGAGAGCTGACGGCTGAACGCTTACAGAAAATCTGGAATTGGCATGAACCTGGTAGTGATGAAGTTTGGCGGCACGTCGGTGGAGGATCCGGCGGCCATCGGGCGCACCGCGGCCATCGTGGCCGGGCGCGTGGCAAACGGAAAGAGCCCCGTGGTGGTGGTGAGCGCCATGGCCAAGGTGACCGACCAGTTGTTGCGGGCGGCGGCTGCGGCCTCTGGAGGCGACAGGCCCGGTGCGCTCGAAATCAGCGCCCGGCTGCGCGCACGGCACCGCGAAACGGCGACCGAACTGGTAAAGGACCCGGCCGATTGCGCCGCGCTTCTCGCCACCATCGACCAGAAGTTCGATGCGCTCGATGAAGTGTTGCGGGGCCTGGCGGCGATCCGCGAGCTCACGCCGCGCATCTCCGACTTGATTGTGAGTTATGGTGAGCGGCTTTCGAGCCGCATCGTCACGGCGGCATTTCGCGAGCGCGGCATTGACGCGGCGCACGTGGATGCGCGTGAAGTGATCATTACCGACTCGGAATTTCAACGAGCTGCGCCGCTCGACAATCTCATCGAGAAGAAGGCGCAGGAGAAGCTATTGCCGCTGCTCCGCGAAGGCAAGGTTGCTGTCATGGGGGGCTTCATTGCCGCGAACGAAGCGGGACTGACGACCACGCTCGGCCGCGGCGGATCGGACTTTACCGGCGCGCTTGTGGGCGGCGCGATCGAGTCTGAGGCGATCGAAATCTGGACCGACGTCGACGGCATCATGACGACCGATCCGCGCGTATGTCCCGACGCCTTACGGGTCAAGGTAATCAGCTTTGAGGAAGCGGCGGAACTGGCGTACTTCGGCGCCAAGGTGCTGCACCCGGCCACGATTCTGCCGGCGGTGAAAAAGAACATTCCCGTGCTGGTGCTCAACAGCCGCAACGCGGCCTGCGAAGGCACGCGCATCATCTCGGTGGCGCCGCACTGCACGAGCCCGTTCAAGTCCATCGCGGTCAAAAAGAAGCTGACCATCATCGACATCGTGGCCAGCCGCATGCTGATGACGCACGGCTATATGAGCAAGGTCTTCGCCGTCTTCGACAAGCACAAATGCCCCGTGGACATGGTTTCGACCAGCGAAGTTTCCATCTCAGTGAGCGTGGACTCGAACGCCAGCCTGCCCGAGATTGCCGCCGACCTGAAGGCGCTGGCCGACGTGACCTATGAAGGCAAGAAGGCGCTGGTCTGCATGGTGGGCGAGGACATTCGCGGCCATAACGGCATCGCCGCACAGGTTTTCAGCGCCATCCGGCACGTGAACGTGCGCATGATCTCGCAGGGCGCAAGCGAAATCAACATGAGCTTCATGATCGACGAGGATGATGCCGATGAAGCGGTGCGCTCGCTGCACGCGGCCTTCTTCAAAGAACCCGATCCGAAAATCTTCGACGTGGAAGCGCGGAAAGCAGCCGTTAGCTCTTAGCTTTCAGCTTTTAGCTGGATTTGCTCCAATGGGACATCTTCTATAGCAGAAAGAATTGTCATCCCGAGCGAAGTCTGCCACGCTTTTCGCGGTAAGCAGGTCGAAGGAACCGCGGTTGCTTTTCGCCCGTTGATGAGCTTGGTGCACGCAAAATGAGCTAAAAGCTAATAGCTAGGAGCTTTCTTCATGCTGATTCTAGTCCTGGGCAAAGGAAAAACCGGTTCGCTCGTTGCAGAAGTGGCGCGCGAGCGCGGCCACGGCGTGCGCGCGCTCGACATCAACGATAATCCTCATGCTTCGGCGTTGACGGCTCCTAATCTCGCGGGTATCGATGTTGTTATCGACTTCACCGCTCCCGAAGCGGCTGTCGAGAACATCCGCGCCGTGCTGGCGCTGGGCGGGCGCATCGTGGTAGGCACCACGGGATGGTACGACAATCTTCGCGACCTGAAGGCGCTGGCCATCGCGCGCGGCGGAGCGCTGCTTTACGGAACGAATTTCTCTATCGGCGTGCAAAAGCTCTTCCGTCTCACGACGGAGTTGGCGAAGCTCGACGACTACAAATTCTCAGTCGATGAAACGCACCATGTGACTAAGCTCGACGCTCCGTCGGGCACAGCGCTTACTTTGCAGGAGATCATCCAAAAGGCTCAGCCCGGCGCTGCCGTTCCCATTGAGTCGCACCGCGTGGGCGACGCCAAGGGCGAACATATTGTGCTGGCGAAGAGCGCCTACGACACGCTGGAGTTGCGCCACAACGTCGAAGACCGCCGCTGCCTGGCTCTCGGCGCAGTGCGCGGCGCCGAATGGCTGGCCGACAAATCCGGCGCCTGGGAGTTCCGCGAAATCTTCGAGCAACTGTGACCTATCGAGCCATGGAGTCCCGGAAAAGAGATTCACAATTGCTTTCCCGCAGACGTTATAAACTTGAGTTGTGATGGATACTCGAGGCTGTGGTACTGCACTTGTTACGCCCTTTCGGGCGGATGGATCGGTGGACGAGCCGGCACTGTGGTCGCTGGTGAACTGGCAGATCGAATCGGGAGTCGATTTCCTGGTGGTCTGCGGCTCAACCGGCGAAGCTGCAACGCTGGACGAAGAAGAATGGCTGCATACCATTCGTCTGGTCATCGATGCCACGGCAGGGCGTGTTCCAGTCTGGGCGGGCTGCACGCACAACTCCACGCGCGCGCTCCTGCGCCAGGCGGCGATGTTGCGGCGCGTGCCGGGCGTGGCCGCGGTACTCTCGGCCAACCCCTATTACAACAAACCCACGCAGGAAGGGCAGTTTCAGCATTTTCTCGCGCTAGCGCGCGAAGTCGCTCCGCTTCCGGTTTGCGTCTACAACGTGCCGGGACGCACGGCGGCCAATCTTGAGCCCGAGACTGTCGCTCGCCTCAACGCCGCGGCCTCGAACATCGAGGCCATCAAGGAAGCGAGCGGGAATTTGACGCAGTTCGCCGAGTTGGCGCACCTGTTGCCGCGTAGCTTCAGGATTTTTTCCGGCGACGACAACCTGGCCCTGGCAGGGATCGCCGTCGGCGCGCAGGGTCTGATTAGTGTGGCCTCGAACGAAGCGCCAGCCGAAGTGTCGCGCATGATTCGTGCCGCGCTCGAGAATCGCTGGGACGAGGCGCGCGATCTGGAGCGGCGGTTTGCCCGACTTTTCGAAGCCAACTTCTGGGAGTCGAACCCCGGCCCGGTGAAAACGGTACTCAGCGTGATGGGCCGCTGCGGCGACACGCTGCGCCTGCCTCTGGTGCCGCCCACGACCGCTACGCGTGCCAGGCTCGAGCGTCTGGCCGGAGAACTCGGCCTGTTGAAGCGAACGCCGATTCCCGCAGGCGTGCGCTCGGAGGTCTATTAGACGAGACTTTGCGTATCGGGTTGACAACAGCCGGTGCAATCGCCGGCGCTTTTCTCGATCTCCGCAGCGGACGATCACCAGCGAAAAAAAGTTGCAACACTCCGCGCAACTTTGTTCCATCCTTCCGGGTCATAGCCCATCGACGGCAGGACAGCAGCTTCAGTTGATTCCTGCCGCCGCACGCAAATTCAGGCGGTAGTTCCGCGCGCGAGCGCGTTCTGGGACGGCTGATTCTTCCTTACACATTGTTGAGAGCCAGTGATCCGTTCGTTCTGTGCGATCGCAGTGCGGCTGGCAACATGAGCATCGATCCCAGCATGCTTCCGGCGATTCGACTGAATCGTCCGGTCATGCGCTCGCGCTGCGGAGGCCCGCGGAAAGCGACATATCCCACATGCAATCGAATACACGTGAAATGCTCCTGAAGTTGGCGCTCGTGCCGCTCGGCGCAGCGCTGGTCGCGATGGCGGGCTGCAGCGGTTCAACAATGGCAACCGACACATCCGGTTCATCGACCGGTTCGGCGTTCGTGGTTGGCACCGATGCACCGCTGGCTTCCGTCGTCTCTCTTCAAGTCCAAATCGAAAGCGTAGAGCTTACCAACAGCAGCGGCGCCAGCGTCAATCTGCTTGCCGCGCCGGCCACCGTGGACTTTGCCCGCTACAACGGACTGCAGGGCCTGGTGGATATGAACGACGTTACTGCGGGAACCTACACAGGTGTCACCATTCAACTTGGAACGGCGACGATCGGCTACCTGAACACCACGGCGACTCCGCCAAGCATCATCACGGAAGCCGCGACGCTTACCACGCAGACTGTCAACATTACACTCAATCATCCATTGACAATTACCAGCACATCTTCAGGCGGAGTTCCCGTCGGCCTGCGCATGGATCTCGATCTGGCCCAGTCTGTCGAGACCGACAATGGCGCCATCACAGGCACGGTGAATCCGACATTCGATGTGAGGACAGTGGCCCGCACCGACGCCGGTGCACACATTGACGAATTCATCGGCGCGGTGACCACGCCGCCTTCGAGCGCCACGGCCGGTTCATTTGTGATCACGGGTCCACACGGCGAGCCGTTCACGATCAACGTGTCGAATTCAACATCGTGGGATGGAGGAGCAACCGAGGCCAGCCTGAACGCCAACAGCATCGTTGCGGTGGCGGGCCAGTTCGATCCCGCCGATCAGACTCTCGACGCCGACGAAGTGGCCTTGATCTCCGACAAGGGGTTTTACGCGGGCGGCCTGATTACCTATGTGACTCCATCGACGGGCGCGGCCAGTTCGTTTGACTTCTACGTGCGCGGAGTGCTGCCCGACAATACGGCCGTGGGGCTGGGCGATATTGCGCAGGTGAATCTGACCGGCAATGAAAAGTATGGCATCTACTGGATGCACAATGCATTCACGAACCTGCTCTTCAACGCGAGCGCATTGACACCTGGCCAGGAGATCACGGTGGGCGGGCAGGCAAGCGCCGAAACCAATCTAAATGCGCTCACTGTGGATCGCATTCACCTGCACCACTGGGGCTATATCGGAACCATTGTTCCTGGCAGCGAGAATCCGGGACAGGGCACCTTTCAGATGACCGTAAATGGTTTTGCCGGAGTGTTGATTCCGTCCACGGTTACGGTGTATCTCGGTCCGGCCTGCGACTTCCGCTATGGCCTAGGTGCATTCAGCGACCTGACAGACGGCGCGAACATCCGCGTGGTCGGGCTGCTGCTGAAGAACTCGACCAATGGACAACTGGTGCTGCTCGCGCGGCACATTGACGGGTTCACCTTCACCGACACCAC
>JBAWFY010000673.1:0-2350 GCA_049592335.1 Occallatibacter sp. | reverse complement strand
GGACAGACCCATAGGTAGCATTTCCGAGCCAACTCGCGGTGATGGAGTGCGCACCGACTGCCAGTCCGTTGGTTGTCAGCGTCGCCGAGCCGCCGCTGATCGTTCCGGTGCCGATCGATGTGCCGCCGTCGTAGAAAGTGATCGTGCCCGTCGGGCCGCTGGAGATGGTGGCCGTGAAGGTCACTGAGCTGCCATAAGTGGACGGGTTGCTCGAAGACGTCACAGTCAGCGTCGGTATCGTGTACGTCGCCGAAGCCACTGCACTGTTGGTCAATCCGGTCTCGTATCCAATCGCCTCCAGCGTCTCAGAAGCAGTCACGGTTACCGTGCAGGGAATGCCACAGACAGTCCCCGTGGTCGGAGTGGGCGCCGTTCCGTTGGTGGTGTAATTGATCGACGCACCAGCCGTCGTCGTCGAAATCGTCACCGTCATCGGCGCAACGGCGTAATTGGGCGTGAAAACCGGCGTCACAACCTGCGAGCCGAGCGTCAGGGTTTCGACCGGCACAAATGTCGTGGGAATCGTCACCGTGTTGCCGGAAAAGATGGCGCTATGGTTATCACTTTCGAAGCCGGTGCTGGTGCTGTCGTTATAAAACGCGATCTGCGTGATCGTCGCGCCGGTCACAACGAAACTGACGTAGGCAAACGGTTCCGTGGAGTCATTGGCGCCACTGGTGATATTGGGATTGCCGAAGTATGCGCTGGTCTCGTAATTGCTACCGTTGGTAGCCGTGATCGTGCCGGAGCCATTGTTCAAGAACCTCAGAAGATCTGCCGTGCTGAAGGTTCCATACAGTGAACTGCCGGAGTACAGGGCGACCCTGTTGTATGCGTCGCCCGCCGACCACCAGAAGCCAAAATACGAGACCGGGTGGGCAAGCGTTAGATAAACCGCATTCTCGCTCCCGGACTCCGTACCAACGGCGAAGTAATTGGTCGGCGTGCTGCTTGTGCTATCGATGGCTCCGCCGTACTCATTCGCCGCGGTGATCGCGAACGGTTGGCTCGAACTGCCGGTATAAGTGCCGATTCCGGCCGCAGAAACATAGGGCGTCGTATAGGTTCCGGCAGCAAGAGCATCGAAGGTTTCAGTAGCAGCTCCGGACACAGCAGTGGTCTGCGCTGCCGGCGGGGAGAGATAGATATTCAGCGTTCCAGGAGTGGTCGTGATTGTGTACGTCGCCGTGGCCACAGCGGAGTTTGAGTAACCTGTAACGACAGCGATCGCCTCTAATGTCTCGGTCGTGCCCACCGTAATTGCACTGGTGTATTTGGTCGAAGAGGTCGTCGGCGTGGTCCCGTTGGTCGTGTAGTAGATCGTCGCGGCCGAGTTCGTGTCGCTGATGGTCACCGTCTGCGAGCCGAAATAGCTGCCGCCAACCAGAGAAAATGTGGGCGTGGGCGCCACGAATGTGTAAGCCGCCGTGGCCACGGCGGAGTTGGTGTCGCCGCTGAATGTGCATAGCGCTTCAAGGACCGAAGTCGCCGTCACCGAGACGGCACTGCTGTACTTGGTCGAAGAGGTGGTCGGCGTGGTGCCCGTTGTGCCGGCGGTCAGGGTGTAGTAGCACGTCGCGCCCGAGGTGGCGTCGCTGATCGTTACCGACTGCGTGCCGCCATACGTTCCGGCGCCCGGACTGAAGGTCGGCGTGGGCACGGTGATCGTGTACGCGGCCGAAGCCACGGCGGAGTTGGTAGCGCCGCTCAGCTCTGCGATCGCCTTAATGGTCTCCGACGTAGAAACCGAGATGGCAGCGGTGTACTTGGTCGAGCTGCTGGTCGGCGTCGTCCCGTTGGTTGTGTAGTAGATCGTCGCGCCAGAGGTCGTATCGCTGAGAGTCACCGACTGCGTGCCCGTGTAGCTTCCCGCGGCCGGACTAAAGGTCGGCGTGGGCACGGTGATGGTGTACGCGGCCGAAGCCACGGCGGAGTTGGTGTCGCCGCTGAGGGTGCACAGCGCCTCAAGGACCGAAGTCGCCGTCACCGAGACGGCGCTCGTGTACTTGGTCGAAGAGGTTGTCGGCGTGGTGCCCGTCGTGCCGGCGGTCAGCGTGTAGTAGCACGTCGCGCCCGATGTGGCATCGCTGATCGTTACCGACTGCGTGCCAACGTAGCTTCCGGCGGCCGGACTCATGGTCGGCGTGGGCACGGTGATCGTGTACGCGGCCGAAGCCACGGCGGAGTTGGTGTCGCCGCTCAGCTCCGCGATCGCTTTAATGGTCTCCGACGTAGTGACCGAGATGGCTCCGGTGTACTTGGTCGAGCTGCTGGTCGGCGTCGTCCCGTTGGTTGTGTAGTAGATCGTCGCGCCAGAGGTCGTATCGCTGAGAGTCACCGACTGCGTGCC
>JBAWFY010000672.1:0-3151 GCA_049592335.1 Occallatibacter sp. | reverse complement strand
CAACGCAACCATGATCTTTGTGCCGCCGCCGTTTGCCGCCGACGCAATCCTCGAAGCCGAGGACGCGGGGATTCCACTGATCGTGTGTATCACCGAGGGCATTCCCACACTCGACATGGTGAAGGTGTGGGCCAAGCTGAAGACTTCGAAGTCGCGGCTCGTGGGGCCGAATTGCCCAGGCGTGATTTCGCCGGGCAAAGCCAAGATCGGCATCATGCCAGGCCGCATTCACAAGGAAGGTTCTGTCGGCATCGTGTCGCGCTCGGGGACGCTGACGTATGAGGCCGTGCACCAGCTCACGCAGCGCGGCATCGGCCAATCCACCGCCATCGGCATCGGCGGCGATCCGATTATCGGAACCACGCACATCGATGCGTTGCGCCTGCTCAACGACGATCCCGAGACCGAAGCCATCATTATGATCGGTGAGATCGGCGGTTCGGCCGAGGAGGCTGCGGCGGAGTTTGTCAAGCAGCACGTGAAGAAGCCCGTCATCGGCTTCATTGCCGGACAAACTGCACCTCCCGGCCGCCGCATGGGCCATGCCGGAGCCATCATCAGCGGAGGCCAGGGCACGGCCGCCGACAAGATGAAGGCCATGGAAGCGGCAGGAATTCACGTGGTCGTTTCGCCGGCCGAGATTGGGGCGACGCTGGCGAAGGTAATCGGCAAAGCGTAAAAACAGTTTGCCGGGTGCGGGTTGCAGGTAGCCCCGAACTATTCGAGTAAAGCGCTCCATCCGTTTCGGCACCTGTTGCGAAAAAGATTGCAGTAACTCGCACTCGTAATGACTTACAGATGCTGACGATCGTAACGTGTGTATCAAAGCGATACGCTTGGCGGGTAACCCGCCCGGATTACTTCAGCCTCGGATTTCTCCTGGATTTTTTCGACCAAACAAGATAGCCGCGTGATAATCGACCTATCGTTTTATCATCGGGCCACGATTGTTTGTTGAACGCTGGACATGCGACATCGAGGCTTCATCGCAAGTGACATTTGTTTGCGTGAGCGAAAGATTGCATGCACTTCGGAGAACATAAAGCCGAGGCTCCGTGATATACGGTGATTCTGCGTGCGTGAGAGCGCTTCGTTGCATTCTCCGGAACGTCTCGCGTCTGAGCTGAGCCTGGACTGCGGATTCGCACACCGGGCCAGTACGATCACCGTTGCGAGTAAGGCTGTACTTTTCCCTGGATGAAGTAATGATTTCTTGCGTGTCCTACTGCGAATGGACCGTTTTCCGGCGCGGAGTTCTACCGGTCAGGCCGCAGCGCGAGGAATCTCGGAGCTGCGTTGGCCTTTATGGATCGTCCTTTGCCGGATCCGGCTGGGTTCCAGCCGGTGACGTATCGCTTTGCGGATTTGCGGCTCAAGGCCGACGGCACGCTTGTGCGCGGCGAGACCGTGCTCAAGCTGCCCGCGCTGGAGCTTGCCTTATTGCGCGCGCTCCTAGTGCGGCAAGGCAAAGTGGTGGGGGCCAGCGAGCTGAACCGCGGGCTGTGGGGCGAAGCGCATCCCGCCAGCCACTTGCTTGCGGAGTCTCTGGCATCCCTCAAGAAGCTTCTCTCCCCTACCGATTGCATTGAGAGCGTGTACCGGCGCGGGTTCCGCATCCTGGCCACCGCGGAGCCGGACGCACCGGCACCTGCGAAAACTCTGCCCATGGTGGCCGTTCTGCCTTTCTCCACCGGCTACGATGTTCCCGAGTACATTGGTCTGGCTCTTACAGAGCAAACCATGGAGCATTTGCGCAATGCACCTCCCGCGATCGCAGCGATTGCCGCGCGGGATTCCGTGCAGGCTCTAACGCGGCGCGGAATGCCGCGCCAAGAGATTGGCAAAATGCTCGATGCCGAGCTTCTTCTTGTGGGCCAGCTCACGGCGACCGCGGGACGGCACCGGCTGCGCGTCGAGATGGTCAGCGTTGAAGACGATGCGCCGCTGTGGATGGAGGATCTGATCGCGGAGCGCGACGGCATTGAAGAGCTGGCGGCCGAGTTAGCCGGCCGCGTACGCAGACGGCTGCACGGCGGGGGAACTTCTATCCAGGCCCAAGCTGCGCTTGCGGCAGGGAGCGAAGTACCCGAGGCTGCGCGCGATGCTCGCGACCTGTATTTGCGCGCTCATCACGAATGGCAGAGCATGGAGCGGCACCGGATGCAGGACGCCATGCGCGGCCTGCTGCGTGCGGTGGAGTTGGATGCAACATTCATGGCGGCGCGCGTGGATCTTGCGCAACTGGCCGTTATCGAGTGCATCTATGGCTACCTGTCTCCGCGCATCGCAGCCGCCACGGTGCGCCGGGCTACCGCTGGCATTCCCGATCTCAATGAGCAGGCCGTGGCGCTGCTGCCGGCGGTGGCCTGGATTGAATTTCATTTCGATCGCGATGCGCGCTCGGCTCTGCGCATGATCGAGCGTTCCGAGGGTCTGCCTTACGATCCAAGCAACACGCGAGCGCGCAGCTGGATTCTGCACAGCCAGCGCCGATCGGACGAAGCAGTTGAATTGCTGCGCGCTGCCATTCAGACCGATCCCTGGTCGCCGTGGCTGCAGGCGGCGCTGGCATGGTCGCTGCACCTGGCCGGCGAGCGGGATGCAAGCGTGGCGCAAACAAGGAAGATCGCCGAGTACTTTTCCGATTACGACAACACCCTTCTCTATGCGGCCATGATCCTGGCATACAACGGAGAAACCGAACCGGCGCTGGAGCTGGCGAATGCACTTACGGCTCGCGCTCCGCACTACGATCTTGCGACCTCAGCGCACGCCTATGCGCTGGCTTGCGCCGGGCACACGGACCAATCACATGAACTTATCGAGCAGCTGGAATGGCTGGGCCGCGAGCGTTACGTGCTGAACACGCTGAACGCGGTCACGCATATCGTGTTGGGCGAGCCGGATGCGGCGCTCGCCGTGCTGCACGCGGCCAATGAAGCCCGCTGTCCATGGTTCCTGCAGATGCTGGGCGATCCTCGGCTCGAGCCGCTCCACGGGCATCCCGGGTTCGCGGAGCTGAAAGCCGTGCAGGCGGCGATGGAGACGGACGCGCTTAACCCACCTTAAACGGACGAAGACCTGTCCGTGGGGCCCCGGCGACCGCGTTTCAAATGGGGCGACCCAAATTTCACTTCGCAAAGAGCGCGAG
>JBAWFY010000671.1:0-5503 GCA_049592335.1 Occallatibacter sp. | reverse complement strand
GATCACGCTCTTCAGCTCCGGCGAAATTCCCGGCACGGCATCGCTCAAATCAGGCGGATCGAGAAACTGGATGGCGCGAATGATCTGGAAGTCCTCGGCGTCGGGCCGCGAAAAAGGGTGCTTGCCGCTGGCGAGCTCATACAGGATCACGCCCAGCGCCCACACGTCCGATTGCACGCTGGAGTGGCCGGTGACAAACTGCTCCGGCGCCATGTAGCGCACGGTCCCGCCGCGCGCCGTATACGTGGCCGCCATGGAGGCATCTTTGTCGAGAGCCGGTTTGGACGGATCGAAGCTCGCGTCTTCCGGGCGCAAACGGCGCGCCAGTCCGAAGTCGAGAATCTTCACCAGGCCGCCATCGGTCAGCATCACGTTCTGCGGTTTCAGGTCGCGATGAAAAATGCCCAGCGCGTGCGCCGCCTGCAAGCCGTCGGCAATCTGAATGCCAACCGACAGCAGGAGCTGCAAACTGGCCGGCCCACGCTCAATCAATTTGTCAAGCGGCTGGCCGGGCACGAACTGCATGGCGATGTAAGCCTCGTCGCCGCTCTCGCCCACTTCGTAGATCGCGCACACATTGGGATGCTCGATGGCGGACGCGAGGCGCGCTTCGCGGAGCACCGTGGTGCGCATCTGCTCGGCGGTCAAGACGCCGGTGTGCAGCATCTTGAGCACAACCGGCCGCTGCAGCAGAGTGTCGTTAGCCGCATAGACCACACCGCTGCCGCCAGCGCCCAGCCGCCGCAGAATCTCGTAATGTGCAATCGTTTTGCGCTTCATCGCTCACTTCAAGTCTAACGGCGATGGCGTAAAGACGGTCTTAAATGCAGGAAGTAGGGAGTAGCCAGTAGGGAATAGTTTGTCAGTGATCAGTGATCGTTGTGAACGGTGCCCCGTAAAAAGTGAACAGTGGTCCGTGTAAGCACTAGCCTCGGCTCCTCTACCCCCGATTGGCTACTCCCTATTCCCTGCATTCATCTGGCCGCGGCGGCCAAAGGCCAGCATCACGATGCCGAAGACGAGCAGCGCAAGTCCCCACCAAAGGTTGGCATCGATTCCCAGACTTTTTACGTACACATCGGCGCGGTCGCGCGAGGAGAAGCCAAACGCCGCGAGAATCGTTCCCGTAAGCGTGAAGAACATGCCCACGGCAATGCGCGCGTCGACATGCATCGGACGGTCTGTCGATTGTACTCGAAGATCGGTCTTCGCCTTCCTGGTCATATGCCGCTCCTCTCACAGAAAAATCAGATTCACCGCAATCGCCGCCAGCAGAATGACCGCGGCGGTAATCGTCTCCGGCTGTTTCCACCGCGCGAAGCTTGACGGCTGGCTCACGCGCACCAGCCCTGCAAGCTCTGGTTGAGGTCGCGCGTCGGTGCACAGGCTTACGACGATCGTCACGAACAGAGTCACGACGAACGCAAAGGCCGCCGTGCCGATTGCGAGCGCCATTTCGCTTGCAGGATGATGCACCACCGCAATCCATCCGCCGTCGAGACCTGGCTGCTCACCACGCGGCAGCGCGGTCCCGTGGTGCAGGAGCGCCGCGGCAACGCCCGCGAGCAAGCCTGCAAACGCCCCGTGACCGTTGATGCGTCTGGAGAGAACACCCAGCAGCAGCGCGGCGAACAGCGGCGCATTCACGATCGCGAAGACGAGAACCAGCGGGCCCAGCAGGTGATTGACTCGCATGGCCGCGCAGCCCACGCCAAAAGCCAGCAGGGTGCCCGCGACCACTGCCCATCGGCCTGCTTTCAAAATCTGCCCGTCGCTCGCGTCTTTCTTGAAAGACGCCTGGTAGATGTCGCAGGCGAAGACCGTGTTCGACGCCGTGAGGCTGGCTGCGACTCCACTCATCAGGGAGGCGAGGAGCGCGGCCAGTCCCAGCCCCAGCAGACCCGAGGGCAGGAACGCGAGCAGCACGTTGGGCATGGCGAGGGCGTAATCGAGCACCACTTGTCCGTTCACGCTCTTGATCGGTTTGCCGCTCGCGTCCGCTCTGGCTGGAACCAGGCCCTGGCCCGCTTCGATTGCTGGAGGAACGACTGTGATCTCGTGATAGATCGCGCCGTTCTCGTTGCGGATCGTGATGGTGGTGCGCGGCGTCGGAAGGCTGAGCGCGAACAATCCTGGCAGCACGAGAAGCAGCGGAACAAAAATACGTAAAGCCGCGGCGACGAGTGGAGCTCTCCGCGCCGAGGCCGCATTCTTCGCGGCCATGGCCATCTGCAGTATGCGGAAATCTGCGCACCACGTTCCGCCGCCCAGCACGATCCCGGTGCCGAGCACCCATCCTACCGTGCCGATGCCTATCGAATGCCCGTCGCCGCTTACATGCAAAAGATCTGCAGGAAGCGAAGCTTTCAGCTCGCTCCATCCGCCGGCCCGCTTCAATCCCAGGAACACAACCGGCAGCAGTCCGGCCACCAGCACACAGAACTGCAGCAACTGGTTGTAGATGGTCGCCGCCAATCCGCTCAGCAGCACATAGATGAGCACCAGCAGCGCAGGCAGCGCCATAGCGAGCAACAGAGCGCCCGCGGGCGGCAGATTCAATCCGTTGATCACATTTTCGAAGATGTGGAGCGCAAGCACAACGCGTGCCATGGCGAAGAGCGAAATTCCCGCGCTGAAAAGCGCCATTGCCAGGAATAGGGCGGCATTCAGCGCGCGCGTTTTCCGATCGAAGCGCAGGCCCAGATATTCGGGAATCGATCGCACAGGTTCGCCTTGCGGGGATGTCGCGCCATAAAAAATCGGCATGAGAACCAGTGCAGTAAAGAGCAACGCCGGAATCGAACCCAGCGCGAACCATCCCATGCCGGCTACGCCGAATTGCGCTCCCGACGCGCCCATGCCGAGCACCTCGATGGACCCCATGCTTGCGGCAGTGAACGCCAGCCCGCACAACCAACCCGGCAGCTTGCGCCCGGCTGTGAGGTAGTCCCGGCTGCTCGTGATTGATGGAGCCAGAGAGACTCCCGCCGACAGCACGAAAAATCCGTAGATCAACAGGATCAGCCAGTCCGCGGAGGCAAGAATCGGCACGCAATGCTCCCTTCTTTTCGATGTTACAGAACCCGATTGGCGCGGAAGTGCGAGGGCAAGCTGTGACGATCCATCGATTCGCGCCTGCAATGGACTCGCCCTCTTGCAGCCGGCTCATTTCGCAGACGACCAGGTGACGGCGCAGGATCAATCTGAAATGGATCTAGGCTGCAGCCGCGGCGCGGCGCCAGTCGCGCAGGCCTAGAACCGCGAGGCCTACTAGGCCTGCGTAGAGCAACGCCGTCAGCCGGAGATCCTTGTAGATGTATTCGCCGACGTAGACGATGTCCACGACGATCCAGAGCCACCAGTTCGCGATGTGCTTGCGCGCGCCCCACCAGCTGGCAACGAGCGAGTAGCTGGTAAGCGCAGCGTCAAGATGCGGCAGCGCCGCGTGCAAGCGGACGGCAAGCGCGCCCAGCAGCACGCTGCCCAGAGCGCCGGCTGCGATTGCGGCGATCATGCTCGCGAGGGAAAGCGGCTCCACGCGCACTTCGCCGTCCGTGCGCACGCCTCGCCACCAGTGCCACCATCCATAGAGCGTGAAAGCGACAAAGAAAAGCTGGAGCAGCGCATCTGAATAGAGCTGCGACCGGTAGAAAACTACGAGGTAAAGAAGATCGGCGACGAGCACCACGGGCCAGCAGATGAGCAGGCGTTTGGTAGTGAGCCAGATGCCGATGACCGTGGCCAGCATCCCGGCAGCCTCAAGCCAATGCGCAGCGAGAAATGAAACGATGGACGCCACGCTTACTGTACCGCCCCTGCCCGCGCTCTCCGCGCATGGGCTTTTGCGCGACGGCGCAATGTGTCGTATAGTCTGTGACCGTTGGGGTCGGAGAACCATTTGGCGTGACCGACGAGCCAGCCATCGTAGGCCATCAAGGCTCTTTCTTCGGAGCCGAGAACCCCGAGGAAATAATCGGCCTCAGAGAGAGCGAACTCGGCGTGACACAGAGCGGTCATGGGTGCGAGCGCTGCGGCCTCTTCCGGGCTGAGCGGACGGACCGACTCGTAGCCGTCGAGAAGCGCTGCCAGATGGTCGAAGTGGATAGCCGGAGGCTGTTTTGCGTCCTGGACGAGGGCTAGCCACTCGACGATATTGCGCTCGATGGCGTGGGCCAGATCGTGCACGGCATTGGTGCGGTCGGCGAGGCCGAAATCGATGATCGCGGTGACGTGCGCATCGGGAGTGTCGCCGCTCCAGAAAAGATTGGAGGCGTGCAGATCGTTGTGCGTCCAAAGCGAGCCCAGCGCGGGTAGAAGCGGCGCAAGCTCGGCGTGAAAAGGCGTGAGGATATCGATGGCCTGCGCGGCACAGACGCGGACGCCTCTATGACCCGAAAGCGATGCGCAACGGCCGAGAAAGCGCGCCATGGCTGCGATGGGATCGCGCGCGGCGAAGATGGTGAAGCTTGCCACAAGCGGGCGGGGCTTGCGAGCCGGCGCAGCAAAATCCTGCGCGGCAAGATGCAGCCGGGCGAGCGCCTGCCCGGCGAAATATGCGTGCGCCGCGGTGCGGAAGGGCGTCCAGGAGATCGCGTCTTCGTAGAGGTCGATGCCCGGGGGCGTGGCTTGCACTTCGTAGAACGAGTCGCCCATGGCGATGGCGGTTTCGCCCGATGCATCGGCTAGAACGCGCGGGACCGCCGCTCCGCGAGCGGCGAGATGCGCAAGGAACCGATGCTCTTCGAGCAGGCCTTCGTGATCGCGTACGACGCGATGATGCCGCTTGATGAAGATGGGGCCATTCGCTGTCGCCACCGTGCCGGCCGCGGAAAACGGGCGCGGGCTAACGGTGAGGATGCGCGTGGGCTCGCCCAGCGCGGGAAAGCGGCTGAGGAGAGCACGCACTTCGTCGAGCGTGAGCGGAGGCCAGTCGGGGGGAACGAGCGAGCCGTCCATGCCGTGAGCTATTGCGGTTGAGGTCATGGTTGCGAGCGGCTTCTTAAGGATTTTACGCCTGTTCGGCCGGTTAAGGCGTTGCCCACCGGATTGACTTTTCAGGTTTGCGCCTGGCGCCGTCATCTCTTGTTCAGTGATCCCCATCGGCGGTTAAAACGTGTAGTGCGCGGAGAGGCGAACGGTTGTGGGCGCGCCCAGCCACACAAATGTATCGCCGTAACTTGCGCCGGTGTCGGACCAATAACGCTTGTTGGCAATATTATTGGCAAAGATGTGAAACGTCACGCGGCCCTTTTCGCCACCGGGCGTGTAGCGCGCGCCCAGATTGAAGAGATTGTAGCTGGGCACGCTGACGGTATCGTCGCGCAGGGCTTCCTTGCGCGACGCGAAGTTGCAGCCGGGCATCAGATGCAGGCCGCGGATGCGCGGCACGCTGATGTCGGCGAAGAGATTCGCCTGCACATGCGGCACGTTGATCACTTGCTTGTTGTCGAAGGTCGGTGTGCCGGTGTCGGTCGAGGTCGCGTTCATGGCCGCGGCGGAGAAG
>JBAWFY010000670.1:0-1861 GCA_049592335.1 Occallatibacter sp. | reverse complement strand
CCGTCAATTCTTCATCAATCTTGCTCTCGGGAACGTACCACGGCTTGCGCGTATCGCCCACGGTCAGGGTTTGGCCTTGAGGGTCGTACACCCAACCGATCGTGATCCCGTTCTTTGTGGCCGTTCCCTCATTGCCGCTGATGGAAATGCCAAGCTCCTGTTGCGCTCTGGCCTCAATGGCCGCGAGCCGCTGCGGGGTGATGTTTTCGTAGATCACTTGACGGCCGCTCCGGCAAATCCAGTGGCTGCCGCTTCAGCATTCCACGATGCCTTGAAGTCGCCCGCGGGGCCGCGGCCAAAACGGTGCCTGAGGAGCCCGCGCCCGGTGCGCATATACCAGAGCAGGTTGGCATTGTTGCCTGCCGCTTCCGCTTTTACTTGCGTCTTGCCACTCTCGGTATTTGCGATGATCGCTTCCGCCGCCGCAACCGCAATGGACAGCAGCGCCGCATAGGGAGCCGTAACAGGAATTGCCGAAAGCACCACTTCAGCCCCAGACGTCGCCGCATTAAGAACCTGTTCCCAAGCCGGCCCTGTGATTCCACTCTGCGCCGCTGCCGCAAGCGCAGCCGCTGCTGTCCGCAGGTTGCTGGCAGCGGTCGCGTCGGAAGTCTGGACCGCGGCGGCGAGATTGTTCAATGCCGAGGCCAGCGCCGTGGCATCGGACTGTAGTTCGCTAGTGCTCGCGGTGCATCCGGTGGTAGGCAGGGTTGCGCTCAGGGTCAGCGCAATCAGCAGCCACACGCCCAGCTTTGCGCCAGTGCTCGCTACGCCTGCGCGCTGACTCGCCGACGCGCCCACTTGCTGACTCCCTGCTTCTGGATCTTTTGCCAGCAGTCCCAGCAGCGCCGTGGCTAGCGCACTTGCCAGCGAGACCACCGTGCCCGTTCCCGCTTTGCCCAGTGAGATGCCCTGTTGCGACAAGACGCCGGCAATGCTCGCCACCGCAATCAGCAGCCCTGCCACTGATGTCTTCGGATGATTCCAGATATTTGTCAAAAAACTCATAGGTCAAGACTCCTTTGCGCCGCGTTGGTTTGCTGCGGCCAGCACGATTCCTGGGTGCCTGCGATTGATCCGGCGACAACACACGGCCACCGTGCCCCATCCTTTTCGCGTTCTTTGCGAAAAGGGTGGGAAACCGAGATGTTTCCTTGCCGCCCTTATAGCCTTCGAAGAACTTCTTCCTGCGCAGGCCGGCGCTGCACCCGTCACCGGCCCTGCGTAGGCTCAGGGGTGGCTCTCAAGGCCCTCGCATCCGGCTGAGAGCCATCCCACCGAAACAACAGCGGTCCCCGCGCCCGCACGAAGCAGTTTTCGCTTCCCGCGCGAGCGTGCGCCGCGACACCGCTCAGGTCTGCGATTCGACTCTGTTCTGCCAGATCGCTTGCCCACAGAGATAAGGGCAGGCGAAATCAGGAATCGCAGGGGGGAGGGCTCAACTCGTCGCCCCGCGCATGGTTTCCGCTGTTTTTCCGGTTGTCTATAAGGTTAGGCAATTCCCGGAAATACTCTGCAAACCGCGTGGAATTATAAGCGGTTCGTTTTCTATCGCTTAGTCCCACCATCCCCGGGAATGCGTTTGACAACGCATGTTCGTGCTTTCCACGGTTGGCCGCCTCCTGCTGAGGTGTACCACCTTCGGAAACCAACAATCCCGGTCGCTGTCGAGGTTGGCGGCAACGCCGATAAAGGCAGAGGGAAGCGCAATTCCAGATCAGGAGGGGCGTTCGATGCTGCCCGATGCAAGCCATCCGGTGTGGGAGCTGATCGCCACCGGGAAGAGGCCGCTGGAGTCACACAAGCCGACGGTGAATCTGCTCATCCACTCCAACAAGATGAGCTACGAACGGGACCAGTC
>JBAWFY010000669.1:0-2590 GCA_049592335.1 Occallatibacter sp. | reverse complement strand
AGCCTGCCCACCGCGCTGATGATTGGCGAGCTGGCAAGCGCCATTCCCGCCGAAGGCGGTTTTTATATCTGGGTGCGGCGCGCGCTGGGGTCCTTCTGGGGCTATCAAGAAGGTTGGCTCTCGCTCTCGGCCAGCATCTTCGATATGGCGATCTATCCGGCTATCTTCGTGCTCTACCTGGGCAAGTTCTCGGCCGCGCTCACCGCTGGCTGGCACGGATACGCCTGGTCGCTGGCGGTGGTGGTGCTGTGCTGCGCGTGGAATCTGCGCGGTGCGCCTGCCGTGGGCGAGGGCTCGGTGGGGCTGTTTGTGTTGCTGCTGGCTCCCTTCGCGGTCTTCGTCTTGCTCGGGTTCTGGCGCGGGATGACGCTGCACCCAACCGTGCAATGGGGCGCTTCCGCCGCCGGGTCCGGCTTTTCGACTGCCGTCCTCGTGGCCATGTGGAACTACATGGGCTGGGACAACGCCTCCACCGTCGCTCAAGAGGTCGAGAATCCGCAGCGCAACTATCCCCGCGCCATGATCGGCGC
Organism: Occallatibacter sp.; assembly: GCA_049592335.1. Classification (GTDB taxonomy): domain Bacteria; phylum Acidobacteriota; class Terriglobia; order Terriglobales; family Acidobacteriaceae; genus Telmatobacter. The sequence continues at coordinate 2,060 of JBAWFY010000669.1, read as the reverse complement.
CGCGTTCCTCACCGCGCTCACCTACGTGCTTCCGCTGGCTGCGATGGCTGTCGCGGGCCTTTCGCCGCAAGGCTTTTCCACCGGCTCCTGGGCCGTTGCCGCAGGCTCGCTCGGAGGCCCGCTCCTCTCGCTCGCCGTCGTCGCCGGCGGCATCATCTGCGGCCTGGGCATGTTCAACGCCCTCATGATGAGCTACACCCGCTTGCCCATCGCCATGGCCGCCGACGGCCTTCTGCCGCGCGTCTTCCTGCGCCGCAATCGCCGCGGCGTGCCTTGGGTCAGCGTCTTCGCTTGTGGATTGGGATGGGCTCTCGCGCTCAGTCTTCCCTTCGAGCGCCTCATCTCCATTGACCTGATTCTCTACGGCACGAGCCTCATCCTCGAGTTCGTCGCCCTCATTGCCTTGCGCCTGCGCGAGCCCGATCTGCCGCGTCCCTTCCACGCCGGCAGCTTCGTCTCCGTCTGTCTGCTGGGCGCTGCGCCCACCGCTCTCATCGCGTTTGCGCTCTACGCCTCGCGGTCTGAAACTCTTGGCGACCCCGGAACCGCGCTCGCCCACGTCTCTTCGCTGCTGTTTGCCGCTGCCGTAGCTCTGCTCGGGCCAATGCTCTACGTCCTCACCATCGCCCTCGCCCGGCGCAGGCAGAATTTTGCGGCTAACGGCGAAGAGCTGGCAACGACCAGCGAACAAATAGCTGAGAGCTAGAACCGAATCGGGCTCAAGCACAGTTGCACAGTTTCTGTGCTGCAGGGTGATTTTGTCTGCAAGCCATTGCATCGAATGGACTTGCAAGCAGCACAGTTGCACAGTCGTTTTTTGCAGTTGCGAAGATCTTCGTCCCGGGCTGAAAAGCGCCCAGGGAACGGGAATCACAGGCCCGATTGCGGAACGTTCGCTGTGGTACTTCCTGCTGCTGCAACGCTCCTGAGACAAGGATAGACGATTGGCGGAATCAACCGGCAAATTGAGGCGGAGAAATAGTGGCTTTGAAATGAATGGAATGCAACGAGATCATAGGCGACGGGGGATTGACCTTCCACTCGTCCTTTCTTGTCCTCTAACCGTTCGCCGCGACAGCCAATTTTTGTGCCTTCTTTGCCTTTGCATCCTCGAACATCTTGATCGCCCGCACCACCCGGTCGCGCGCATAGGCCGCGTCGTGCCAGCCTTTGATCTCCACCCGCTTGCCTTCGAGATCCTTATAGATCGAGAAGAAGTGCGTAATTTCTTTGAGCATGTGCGGATAAATGTCCGTGTAATTCCACACATTCGTGTAGCGCGGATTGTTCTTGCCCACCGCGAGCACTTTTTCGTCCAGCGTGCCCTGGTCCAGCATCTCCAGCAACCCGATCGGCCGCACCTCCTGCACGTATCCCGGAAAACTCTCGCTCGGCACCAGCACCAGCACGTCCAGCGGATCGCCGTCGTCGCTCAACGTCGACGGAATGAATCCGTAATCGCCCGGATAGTGCACCGGAGAGTGCAGGTTCCGGTCCAGCTTAAAGACGTGCAGTTGCTTGTCGTATTCGAACTTCTGCATCCCGCCTTTGGGAATCTCGACAACCGCACGAAACACCTCCGGCGCGCGCTCGCCCACCGGCAATTCCAGATAATTCACCATTCAGTTCGATCTCCTTGGGGAATCTGGAGGAACCAGCGTCCCTCCCTAAATCTGTTTGATGCTGCTCGCGGCTCGGCTCGAATCTCTTAGTCCCTTAGCGCCTAAGTCGCCGTCTTCTAGTCCCTATTGGCTACTCCCTACTGCCTGTCTTTTATAATCTAGGAACATGAAGGCGCATGTCTATGTCACGCTGAAAACGTCGGTCCTCGATCCGCAGGGCCAGACCATCCACAACGCCCTCCGCAAGCTTGGATTCGCCGACGTGGCCGCCGTGCGCCAGGGCAAATACTTTGCGCTCTCGCTCGCCGACTCGCTCTCCGCCGAATCCGCGCGCACTGAAGTCGAGCGCATTGCCCGCGAAGTCCTCACCAATCCCGTGATCGAGGAATTCACCTACAAAATCGAGTAGCTCCGCCGTTCACCCGCTCAGTACCACCG
>JBAWFY010000668.1:0-2066 GCA_049592335.1 Occallatibacter sp. | reverse complement strand
GTCCAGCAGCTTGGCCCAGTTGCTCAGCTTCTGAAGCCCGTCGGCCTGGTTCACATTGAAACCGTGCGTCACCAGCAACACGTCATGCCCACGCACCGCCGCGGCTACATCCGCCGGCCCGTACACGCGGTTGTTCTCATCCAGCACTTTCAGCGGTCCCACGCCTCCGCCCATCGGCAGTGCGCGCGTGTTCAGAAAAAACATGGCGTCTTACCCTTTCACGGACCCAACCGCATCGGACGCGGTCTGGATCGCGTTGGCAATGTCTTTGGCCATCGGCGCGAGCGGCGTGGCAATCAATCCGATGATAATGAGTTGCCAGTACGGCAGCTGTTGCGCCTGGGGCAGCGCACAATTTCCGGCAAATGCGAGTCCCACTGCAATCAAGCACGCCAGAGCCTTGCATGAATTGCGGTAAAACTGATCTGCCCTTTCGTATGCGCGATCGATCATCGCCGAAAGCGCCAGGTCGAACCGTCCATAGGTGTCGGCTTCAACAGGCGTCAATCCGCTGTTCGGTGCCGGGCTTTGCGTGTCTACCGCGGTAAGCTTTTGGGCCACGCTCACCAGCGACTTCGCGTCCACATTCGTTTCCTTCGCCAACGCAGCCGCCGTGGCCGGACTCAGGTGCAGCTTGATAAACGATTTGGCGATGGCCTTTTGCGCGCCGGTCTCCAAGCCGTTCATCCAATTCGCGAGCAACGTCTCGCGGATGTCCGTGGGCGTCAGCCCCGCTCCAGGTTCTGCTGCGCCCGCTTGGCCCACCAGCCTCGCGATCAATTGCTTGATGTAGCCATATCCGGCCCGGCTCATCCCGCCAGCCGCAACCTTCGTAGTATCCACAAGACCGGTAGCCGCCGTTCCCAGCGCACCGACCGCTAAAGTTGCCTGAACCAAATTGATGGACATTGACTTTCCTCTCGCGAGCAGGAACCCTCGAAACTGTATCTCTGAATCATTTGGGGACTGGTTGCCGCTCTCTTTTTGAGTTAGGTGACACCTTACAACCCGCTCGACAGCCGGTCAAGTGCAATTTGCCAGCCGCCTGCGTTCAAGAGTATGTGTCGATTGGAATCCATACGTTTCATCAAATTTTGCTTCCTCTTTCCCCATCGAGAGGGTATTGTAGATTGCATTCGTCAGGACATACGGATGCCTGACGAGCACTGGATTCCCCAGTCGAGCCGTTGCGGGTGGTCAGCTCGGAATGCTTTTGCCTCAAACCAACCAGGATTTCCGCCGGAGAGGCGGTCGAGTTTTGAGAATTCCGGGAACCGCTCAGCTGCTATAGCGATTGTCACTGCGAAGGCGATTGCGCGGCCAATCCTGCCGGCGCAGTTCCTTTTCACCGGTTGCGATCAAAGCGCTTTGAGGGCCATCAACTGAAAGGTTCCGGCTTTGCCGGAGGATACTGACTCCACGGAATGCCCGAGCCGTCCGCTGGAAGCGCTTAGGCTGACGCAACAGCTGTTCTCATTGGGCGTGCAAAACATTGAAATACTGAAACGTTCCGAGATGCGACTGCACTATCTACATGCATCGCGCATCTCGGAGCCGGCAAAAGGTCGTAATGCGGAGGTCAGCGCGTGCCCAACAGCGCACGAGCGTCAACAATGCCGAGGGCTTTGAACGCCGGCGATTTTGCCGACGCGGCCGACCAGTTCGACAAATGGGACCGCTCTGGAGCCAAGTGTGGTGGCCGGCTGCTACGCCGCCAGGCCGAACAGGCCCTCTTTGACGAAGTCGATGCTTCCACGCCGAAATCCGCATAACGCCATGAGACTTTGCGCAGAGTACACATTCATGGGCTAAGACTTCCGCCAGGCCGTTCGCGGCACGTCACTCAGTGACGGTTGACGGAACAACATCAACCTACAACCACTTCCTCCGGAGGAAAGCCATGCCACTCACCACATCCATCGACGACCTCTTTACCGCCGCATCCACAGCAGCTTCAGCCAGCGGCGAGGGCACAACCGATAAGCCGCTCTACACGGGCCGCTGGATCGCGATCTTCAAGCCCGATGCGACTGCCGACGCGATTCAACAATTCCTGGACGGCGCGA
>JBAWFY010000667.1:0-6479 GCA_049592335.1 Occallatibacter sp. | reverse complement strand
CTCTCGTACTGTTCCCTGACAGCTCGCGCCGTCTTGCCTTCGTGGTGTGCGGCCTGGCTGTAGTAGCGATGGGCCTGGTGATTTCGGTGCGCGGCCACATGCCCGCCCGGGGGGCAAGCCGCCCATGAACGCCGCAGTCCCCATGATCCCCCAATCCGCGCCCGCCATGAGCGACGCCGTCTTCGCCCTCGCGCTCGCCCTTCTTCTGCTCGCGCCGCTCGCCATTGCCGGCGTGGCGCTTATCAATACCGGCCTGGGGCGCTCGCGCTCCGCAGCACAGGCGCTCCTGGGTAATCTGGCGCTGACGGCCGTGGCTGCCATCGTTTTCGCATTTGTCGGCGCTTCGCTGGCCGGAACTCTGGGAACGGCGGACGCCGCAATTCATGCCGCCGGAAAAAGCTGGGGCGTTCTCGGCCTTGGGCCGTTCCTGTTGCATGGTCTTGCGTCCGCTACGCCGCAAAGTCAACTCGCGCTTCTCTTCGAGTTCATGGCCGTCATCATGGCGGCGATGATTCCGTGGGGCTCGGGCGCGGATCGCTGGCGGCTTTCAGCTGGTTGCGCTTCGGCAGCAGTGCTCGCCGGCATCGTGTTTCCGCTCGCCGCGCACTGGATCTGGAATGGCGGATTTTTGGCCCAGCTCGGCGCGAATTTCGGCCTCGGCGCAGGATTCCTCGACGCCGGAGGCGCGGCCACCGTGCACCTCCTCGGCGGCCTCTCCGCGCTGGCATTGGTCTGGATCGCCGGACCGCGCCGCGGCAAGTTTCCGCGCGAGGGCCTTTCCACCGCAATGCCCGGCCATAACGCCGTCTACGTTCTCTTCGGTTGCCTGCTGGCGCTGGTCGGGTGGCTCGCCTGGAACGCTGCCGGCGCCATCGTCTGGCTGCACGCGCCGCTCGCCGCTTTGCCGGGCACGGCCATCAACACATTGCTCTCGGCATCGGCTGCGCTCGCAGCCACGTTTGCAATCACGCGCATTCGCTTCGGCAAGCCCGACGCGAGCCTCTGCGCCAACGGCTGGCTCGCCGGCCTCGTCACTTCCACCGCCTGCGCCGCCCTCGCCACGCCGTTTGAGTCAATCTTCGCAGGAGCCGTAGCCGGCATCATCACCCCCCTGCTCGTCGAACTGCTGGAGATTGCGCTCTCCATCGACGATCCTTCCGGAGCCATCATCGTGCACGGCGCGTCCGGCCTCTGGGGACTCGTGGCCGCGGGCTTCTTCGCCCCGCTGGCCGGGCAACTCACGGCGCAACTCGTCGGCATTGCTGCGCTGCTTGGCATCATCTTGCCACTCGTTTACCTGCTCTTTGCAGTGCTCAACCGTGTCGTTGCATTCCGCGTCGATCCCGACGGCGAGCGCATCGGCATGGACCTGCACGAGCTGGGCGGCGGCGCCTATCCCGAGTTCGTGATCCATCGCGACGAATCGTACCGATAAATCACAGCCCCACAGCTCACCCGCTATGTAAACTGTCCATCAGGATCAGACCTATGGGAATGCTTACCGGGCTTTTCTGGCCGTGGGGCGTGTTGCTGCAGGCAGCGGCCGTCATCCATTTCATCCGCCGCCGGCCCGACACTTATTGGATCTTCATTGTCCTCTTTCTCGGGCCGCTGGGCGCGCTGGTCTATCTGTTCGCCGAGGTCCTGCCCGACCTCGGCTTGCTGCGCAATACGTTCAAGGGATTTCCGCGGCGCAAGCGCATCGCCCAACTTCATCTGGAGATTCACGACAACCCTTCGATGGGCAACTTCGAAGAGCTTGGCGATCTGCTGATGGACGAGGGCAAGCTCGCGCAGGCACGCGACGCCTATAACAAAGCCATCGCCGCGCGCTCTACGACTCTCGACTGTTTCTACCGTCGCGGCGTCTGCAACTTGCTGTTGGGCGATGCCGCAACTGCCCTGCCCGACCTCGAAATGGCCGTGCAAAAAGATCCCGGCCACGACTTCTTTCGTGCCGCCGGCCTGCTGGCGCACGCCTACGCCCAAACCGGCCAGAAAGAAAAGGCCGATGCCATGTTCCAGAAAGCAATCGAACGCTCGACTCTTTCGGAAACGTTTCTGAATTACGCTGATTTCCTCGCCGCCCAGGGCCGTAATGCCGAGGCGCGCAGCTTTGCGCAGAAGGTACTCGACAAAAAACCCACCATGCCGAGCTACCTGCGCCGCCGCGAGCGGCCATGGTTTCGCCGTGCCGGATCGCTGCTCAAGCGGATCCCGGCGTAGAGGCAAGCGTCAATTTCCCAGGTCTCAAGATCGAGACCTGGGGCACCCAAAGATCGATGGGAAATCAGGCTTCCTGAGAACTATTTGCGCGCCATCAGCAGCATCACCACAAATAGCACAATGGGCACAAACACGATTCCCACGTAGAGCGCGAGTTTGCCCCGGCTCAAGCCTAGCCGGGCGCGCAGGCTCGCCCGGCGCGCGCCCTCATCCACGCCAACAAGCTCCTGGTGCTCCAGCTCCCACGCCATCTCAGCGGCCGTCGCGTAGCGGTTGCGCGGATCGCGTTCGAGCGCGCGGAAAAGTACCTCCTCGAGCTGCGGTGAAACTTCCGGATTCAGCTCGCGCGCGGGCTTTGGGTCGGTCAGCACCCGCTCATTCAGAACAACCAGCGGATTCGCGCCGATAAACGGCGGCTGACCCGTCAGCATCTCGTAGAGCATCGCGCCCAGCGCGTAGATGTCGCTGCGCTGGTCGCCGCGATGGCCCTTTACCTGCTCGGGCGAAATGTAATCGGGCGTACCCAGCGCGGGCGTCAGCGAGGTTTGTGTAAGGCGGCGCGCATCCTCTTTCAAGGCAATGCCGAAGTCGATAATCTTGATGCGGTCGCCGTCGCGCACCATAATGTTTTCCGGTTTCAGATCGCGGTGTACTACGCCGTGTTTGTGCAGGTTGTCGAGCGCATCGCAGATCGCCACCGTCAGCGCCACGGCCCGCTCGATCTGGAGCTTGCGCTCTTCATTGAGGATGGAGCGCAGAAGCTTGCCGTCGACCCATTCGATGACCATGTACAACCGGCTGCGCTCCTCGCCGTCGTAGGTCTTCACCACCCCGGGGTGGTCGATCTCCTGGCCGATCTCCTCCTCGCGCCTGAAGCGCTCGATCAAAACCGGGTCGGCTTCCATCTCCGGGTGTGGAACTTTTACAGCCACTGTCCTGCCCGTCCGCAGGTCCGTCGCGCGGAAAAGCGTGGACATGCCCGTGCGCGAAACCTCCGCGTCCAGGCGATAGTGATCGAGAGTGTCTCCAACTTCGAGCTGTTTTGTCACTACAGTCAGCATCGCAATTCTAAGTCTTTCATGCAAAGCGTAAGAATTTCGCAAGGATCGAAAAGCAGGGGCCGGGGGGCAGGTATCAGGGGTCGAGTGCCCGCGCCCAGTTTAGACAGCGGCAATGGAGGTTGTATTTCTATTCCCTAGTCCCTCAGTCCCTGCCATTATCATGGTTGTCGAGATGCCCACCCCATTTCGAGCCGCACTCGCCTGTTTGGCGCTGGCCTGCATAACGTGGCCCGCCGCGTCGCGCGCCAGCGCAACCAAGGCGCATTCCGCCCGGCCCGAGCTGCCGCAGGACACGGGCTTCCTCAACCGGCGCATCGACTTTCATGGCGCCACCTATCGCTTTCAGGTCTATCTGCCTGAGGATTGGCGGCGCGATGACGGCAAGCTGTGGCCTGTCATTTTATTTCTGCACGGGCGCGGCGAGCGCGGCTCCGAGGGTATGTGGCAAACGCAGGTCGGTATTGCCGAAGCCGTGCGCAACCACCCCGACCGCTGGCCTTTTGTCATCGTCATGCCACAGTGCCCGCTGAACGCCCACTGGACCGATCCGCCGATGCTCAAACTCGCCATCGCCGCGCTCGATCGGGAGTCGACCGAGTTCCACGGCGATCCCAGCCGCACCTATCTCACCGGCCTCTCCATGGGCGGATACGGCGCCTGGGAGCTGGCCAAACTCTATCCCCACCGCTGGGCCGCTATCGCCATTGCCGCCGGCGGCGTCTTCTGGAGCTACGAGCCGGACCGCTGGCAGCAGGCGAACGTCTTGCCCGCCGAGTACGCCCGCGCCGTAGGCCGCACGCCGGTGTGGCTCTTCCATGGCAACCTGGACACCACCGTGCCGCCGCGCCAGAGCGTGCTCATGTTCGACGCCCTCAAGGCGGTCCATGGCAACGTACGCCTATGGATGTACGATGGAGTCAAACACAATTCCTGGACTCGCGCCTTCGATGAGCCGGAATTGCCGCGCTGGCTGCTCGCCCACCGCACGCCCGTTGCTCCTGAAACGGTGGCGGAGTTCATGATGATTCCCCTGCACCCGCCTGCGATCAAGCTCTCTACGGCCGAGCTCGACAGCGTAACCGGCGAGTACCGAGAGCCGAACGGTCATGCCACTGAGACCATCTACCGCGAGGGCGATCAGCTCTTCGAGAAGTGTGCCAGCGGCGAGGTCATCGGCCTCGAAGCCGAATCGCCTGACGCGTTCTTCCGACCTGGCGACGTGCCTGGTGCACGCTCGATCCGTCTCACCTTCGAGCGCGATGCGCAGGGCCGCGTCACGGCGTTCGTGCTCCATGACAGCCGCCACGACGAGCGCTGGGAAAAGCAAAAACCGGCTTCCGGCAATTAAAACCGAAGCTGCAAAAGCGCTTAATTCTTCGGCTCTCTCTCCGTGATTGGCATCGCAAATGATGTTTCGTATTCAGGCGTTTACAGGCACGCCCGACGGGACCGCTCCGGTAATGAATAGGCTGAGAAGTCGATTTTCTGGGCGGCGGAGCCGAGTGGCTCGCGCCGCCTTAGGTTTTGGGAGAGCGAATTTCAGTGCAGAGCCGTTCACTTCGCAGCCCTGTCGAACTGCGCCCTCAGTTTTCGGGAACCTGCGGACTTCCGCTGGCGTATCCTTATTGCGATTACAGGAGGGGACTATGTTTTGCAGTGGATGTGGTCAGGCACTCGAAGCCGGAAAAGCCTTCTGTCCAAATTGCGGCCGGCCCGCGGCGCCCATGGCACCGCCCGTAGCTCCGCCCATGGCGCCGCCGTTTGCCCCCATGCCCGGCCTTGAATACGAGGTGCCGCGTTACGCAGGCAAGATCCGCGTGCTCGGCATTCTGTGGCTGATTTATGCCGGAGTTTCGTTCCTCGCCGGCATCGCCGGGCTCACCTTCCTGCGCGGGTTCCTCGCCGGCGGCTTCGGCCCCTGGGCCAACGGCCACCCCATGTTCCCGGGCTGGTTCGGCCCTGCCATTATTCATTTCGCATGGCTAATGCTTTCGGCGCGCGTCATCGTCTGCGCCATCGCCGGATGGGGGCTGCTCGAACACGCCCATTGGGGCCGCATTATGGCCATCATCGCAGCGGTCATCTGCCTGCTCAAAATTCCCTTCGGAACCGCGCTCGGCGTGGCCACGCTCATCATCCTGCTCGGCTACCGAAACTCGACCCTCTACGATCATCTGTGAAAGGCAGCTTCTAGCCGCTAGCTCCTAGCTCATTCTTGCGGGTTGGAGCTGTCTCGACTGAAAGCGCCAGTTTTCCAGGGTCGCCGAGGCTGCATCTTTCGCTTAAGCCCTAGCCGAGCACGATCAAAGCTAATGGCTGAAGGCTAATAGCTGAAAGCTGTCTTACAATCTTTCCATGACCTTCCCAGCCCATCGCATGAGAAGGATGCGGCGCACGGAACCGTTGCGCGCATTGGTGCGCGAGACCGCGCTCGAGCCCGGCGATCTGATCTATCCCCTCTTCATCCGTCCCGGCAAAGCCGTGCGCGACCCCGTCAGCTCCATGCCCGGCGTCTTCAATCTCTCGGTGGACGAAGCTGTGCGCGAAGCTGAAGAAGCCGCGCAGTTGGGCCTCGGCGGCCTGCTGCTCTTCGGCCTGCCTGAGAAGAAGGATGACCAAGGCACAGGCGCATGGGAGGAAAACGGCATCGTGCAACAGGCGCTGCGCGCGCTCAAAGCTTCCCCGGCAGCAAAGAAACTCGTGCTCATTGCCGACGTCTGCCTGTGCGAGTACACCAGCCACGGCCACTGCGGTGTGGTCGAAAAATCCGGCGAACACTTCGACATCGCCAATGATCTGACTCTCGATCTTCTGGCGCGCACCGCCGTCAGCCAGGCCCGCGCCGGAGCCGACATCGTCGCGCCCAGCGACATGATGGATGGCCGCGTCGGGGCTATTCGCACTGCGCTCGATGCGGCAGGTTTGGCGCAGACGCCCATCCTCAGCTACGCATCGAAATTCGCTTCGGCATTCTACGGTCCCTTCCGCGAAGCCGCCGACTCCGCCCCGCAGTTCGGCGATCGCCGCAGCTACCAGATGGACGGCGCGAATCTCCGCGAAGCCATGCGTGAGATCGATCTCGACATCGAAGAGGGCGCGGACATGATCCTGATGAAGCCTGCCATGCCGTATCTCGATGTAGTGCGTGCCGCGCGCGAACGCATCGATGTGCCCATCGGCGCCTACCAGGTC
>JBAWFY010000666.1:0-9363 GCA_049592335.1 Occallatibacter sp. | reverse complement strand
CATTTCGCCTGGATGCAAGGCCGGCATCAGCGCCCCTTCTTTCAACTCCGGCTTAGTGGTAATCGACAATTTCGACTTCGTAGGCATCGCCGTCGCTCCATCGGAAGCAAATTCGGTACTGCTCGTTGATGCGCAGACTCCATGGGCCTGCACGATCGTGTTTCAGCTTCTCCAGCCTGTTTCCCGGTGGCTCGTAAAGCTCCTCGACCGTGGAAACCGAGTGAATCTGTCGCAGCTTTCGCAACGCAACCCGCTCAATCGCCGCATACCGCCGGCTGTGCCGGTGGTTAAAAACCTGCTCGGTTTCCTTGTCGGCGAACGAACGGATCATGCTTAACGTTTATCGTAACACGGAAAACGAAACAAACCCACTCGCAAAGCAACGAGAGACGGAGAGCGGCTGACAGCTAACAGTTGGGGTGGGCGACTTCAGTTGCCCACCCCGCTGACTTGCTGACTCGCTAACTCGCCGACTTGCTCACTTCTTGTCGTCCACATCCACGTACTCAGCGTCGATCACTTCGCCTTCCTTCTTCTGGCCCGCTCCAGCACCAGCTCCGTCCGAAGGGCCGCCGGCCGCAGACCCCGGCGCAGCCGTTCCCCCGCCGCTCTGCTCCGCAGGCCCGCTCGTCGCAGCCGCCTTGTACATCGCCTCTGCCAGCTTATGGCTGGCCTGTGTCAGCCGCTCATGTGCCGACTTCAAATCCGCAGTCGAGGGCGTTCCTTCGAGCGTCTTCTTGGCATCGGCCAGTGCCGACTCAACGTCGGTCTTGTCCGCCGCAGCCACCTTCTCGCCGCTCTCCTTGAGCATCTTCTCGATGTTGTAGACCAACCCATCGAGCGAGTTGCGCGCTTCAATCTGCTCGCGCTGCTCCTTGTCCTCGTTCGCGTGCGCATCGGCTTCCTTAGCCATCTTTTCCACTTCTTCTTTTGAAAGTCCCGAGCTCGACGTAATCGTGATCCTCGTGTCCTTGCCGGTCGCATTATCCTTCGCCGTCACGTTCAGAATGCCGTTGGCATCGATATCGAACGTCACCTCGATCTGCGGAATCCCGCGCGGCGCGGGCATAATGCCGCCCAGCTTGAACTTGCCGAGCGTCCGGTTCTGCCCCGCCATGGGCCGCTCGCCCTGCAGCACGTGCACTTCGACTTCGGTCTGGCTATCGGCCGCAGTCGAAAAGGTCTCCGTCTTCTTGGTTGGAATTGTCGTGTTGCGCGGAATCATCGTCGTGGCAACTCCGCCCAGCGTCTCGATCGACAGCGTCAAAGGCGTCACGTCCAGCAGCAGCAGATCCTTCACGTCGCCGGCCAGCACGCCAGCCTGCACCGCCGCGCCCACCGCAACCACCTCATCGGGATTCACGCCGCGATGCGGCACCTTGTTGAAGAGCTTCTGCACCAGCTCCTGAATCTTCGGCATGCGCGTCTGCCCGCCGACTAGAACCACTTCGTCAATGTCGGCCGGCTTCACGTTGGCGTCGGTCATCGCCTTCTGGCAGGGTTCGACCGAGCGCTCGATCAGATCTTCAACCAGCTGCTCGAGCTTGGCGCGCGTCAGCTTGCGCACCAGGTGCTTGGGACCCGAAGCGTCCGCCGTAATGAATGGCAGATTGATTTCCGTCTCGATCGTGGTCGAGAGTTCGATCTTCGCTTTCTCTGCGGCGTCCTTCAGGCGCTGCAGGGCCATCTCGTTGCCCTTCGAGGTCAGGTCGAGGCCGTTCTCCTGCTTGAATTCGCTGATGAGCCAGTCGACGATACGTTGGTCAAGGTTGTCGCCGCCCAGGTGCGTGTCGCCGTTGGTCGACTTCACCTCGATCACGCCCTCGCCCACTTCGAGAATGGAAATATCGAAAGTTCCGCCGCCAAAGTCGTAAACGGCGATCGTCTCGTCCTTCTTTTTGTCGAGCCCATAGGCCAGAGCTGCCGCCGTCGGCTCATTCACAATACGCTTCACGTCGAGTCCGGCAATCTTGCCCGCGTCCTTGGTGGCCTGCCGCTGCGCGTCGTTAAAGTAGGCCGGCACGGTGATCACAGCCTCGGTCACCGCTTCGCCCAGATAAGCTTCGGCACTCTTCTTGAGCTTCTGCAGGATCATGGCCGAGACTTCGGGCGGCGTGTATTCCTTGCCCTGCGCCACAACGGCCACGTGGTCGCCCTGCTGGACGACCTTATACGGAACCATCTTCATCTCGTCCGTCACTTCGTCATAGCGGCGACCCATGAAGCGCTTGATCGAAAAGATGGTGTTCTCCGGGTTGGTAATGGCCTGGCGCTTCGCCACCTGCCCTACCAGGCGCTCGCCGCTCTTTGCAAAGCCCACGATCGAGGGGGTAGTGCGCGCACCCTCTTCATTTGCAATGACTTTCGGCTCGCCGCCTTCCATCACAGCAACGCAGGAATTGGTGGTTCCGAGGTCGATTCCAATAATTTTCGCCATTTTTCTTCTACCTTTGAATGAGATCCGTGCTGGAACAGAATCTCAGATTGAGTCTCTTACTGTCAACTTTTTTGATGCAGAAAATGTAAGAAGGTTGCAGGTTTGGGCCAAGCTTCGACGCCGAGCCGCCCTTGCAAACGCACTCTGTAAGTGGAAGAACAAAAGCTATTTGCCGACAGCAGCCAGTGCAACCGCCAGAACCTCTTCCGGCTCGGGCCGCACCCGGAAATCGGCGTGAGCCTGAGCATGGAGGACTCGTCCCGCTTGGCTGATGACGTACGTCGCGGGAAGAATCAGCCGCCAGGTATCGTCGCCATTCATGAAAGGAATGTTCACAAGAATCGAGCGGTAGTAGTCGCGGTGGTAGTCGGGGATGGCGTAAGCCAGGCCAAACCGCTCCGCGACGGCGCAACGGGGATCGGTGAGCACGGGAAATGGCAGCGAATGCTGGCCCACCATGAAGTCGCTCTGCCGGTTGGTCTGGGGACTCACGGCACAAAAAAGCAGGCCAGCTTCGCGTAGTCGTGGATAGAGCTCGCGCCAGGCCTCAAGCTCAGTAACGCAGTAAGGGCACCAGCGCCCTCTAAAGAATTTGAGCACCAAGGGACCCAGCGCCAGCAAATCCGCCGATCGCACCGGCCGGCCCGAAGCATCGTTGAGCGTGAACTCCGGCACCGCAGCGCCAACTGGGAGAATCCTCTCCTCGATGCCGGAGTTCAGCAACTCGGCAGCCGCACGCTCGCTAATGGCCAGGCGTTCCGGCTGCACCAGCCGCCGCGTGTTAGCCGTAATCTCGTCGAGCTGGTCCTGGAGCGGGGTCATGCTTATGGCTACCTTCCGAACCGCTGCTTCGCGCCCATGCCCGCCAGCCCGCCCCTCATCATGCTCTTCGCCATGCCCAATTTGCCCACCTGCTTGAACATCTTGGCCATCTGCGCGTACTGGCGCAGGAGTTGGTTCACCTCCTGCACGCTTGTGCCCGAACCGGTCGCAATCCGCTTGCGCCTTGAGCCGGAGATGATCTCGTGATTGCGCCGCTCCCTGGGCGTCATCGAGTTGATGATGGCTTCGAGGCGCACAAATTGCTTCTCGTCCACCTTCCCCGCGGCCTCTTTCATCCCGGAAAAAGGACCGACTGACGGCAGCATCTTCAAAATCGATTCCATCGAGCCGAGCTTCTTAATCTGCCGCAGCTGGTCGCGGAAATCTTCAAGCGAAAATCCGTCGCCGAGCAGCGCCTTCTTCGCCAGATCCTCGCTCTTCTTGCGGTCGAGTGTAGATTCTGCCTTTTCAATCAGCGACAGCATGTCGCCCATGCCCAGAATGCGCCCCACAATGCGATCCGGATGAAACGGCTCGAACGCGTCCGGCTTTTCGCCCACGCCGATGAACTTGATCGGTTGCCCCGTCACGTGGCGAATCGAAAGGGCCGCGCCGCCGCGGGCGTCGCCGTCCATTTTCGTGAGGACCACACCAGTCAGGCCTAGCCGCGCGTGAAAATCCTGGGCCGAATTCACCGCATCCTGGCCCGTCATGGCGTCGGCAACGAAAAGAATCTCCTGCGGCGTGAGCAGCTTCTTCAACTGCTCCATCTCAGCCATCAGTTCCTGGTCCACGTGCAGGCGGCCGGCGGTGTCGACAATCAGCGTGTCGCAGCCCATGATGACGGCTTCGCGGCGCGCCTCTTTGGCGAGACGCTCGACGAGCACTGTTCCCGCAGCTTCGCCCTTCGTGTCGCCTTTATAAAGGCGCGCGTCAACCTGCTTGGCGACAACTTCCAATTGCTCGCGCGCCGCAGGCCGGTAGACGTCGACTGAAACCAACATGGGCCGGTGACCGCCCTTCTTCAGCCACGCGGCCAGCTTGCCGGAGGTGGTGGTTTTGCCCGAGCCTTGCAGCCCCGCCATCAATATGACTGTCGGCGGACGCGAAGCGAAATTAAAGCGCGCGGTGTCTTTGCCGAGCAGCGCGATCAGCTCATCGCGCACAACCTTGATGACCTGCTCGGAGGGCGAGAGCGCGGTCAGCACTTCAGTGCCAACGGCCTGGGCGCGGATGTGCTCGACGAGGTCATTGACGACCTTTAGGTTCACGTCGGCTTCGAGCAGGGCAAGGCGGATCTCGCGCAGGGCCTCGGCGATGTTTTCTTCGGTCAGCGTGCCCTGGCCACGAAGGTTTTTGAATACGCGCTGCAGTTTGTCGGAAAGATTCTCAAACATAGTCAGTTTCTAGTTTATCGGACCGCCTGCGGTGCGGCAGACGACGCTTGCACGCCATTCATCCGAGGTAACTAAACTGGAACCGAGGAGCAAATGATGGCTGACGGACGCGAAGAGCGCCAGGACCAGGAGCAACGCCGCCAACAGGAACAGGAGCGGAACCGCGAAGACCGCCTCGATCGCTATCCCCTCGATCACCATGAAATCGACCAGTGGCAACCCGAGCGCCGCGAGTCGTAAATCCATTCCAATCCCGCGGCCTATTCCACAGGCGAAATCAGATATTGCTCCAGCTTGCCATTGGGATACGTGTACGTGGTGAGCTCGAGTTTGCGGCCGGGATAGACGATCTCGAAGACGCGGAACGTCATGCCGCCGCGGAGTTCGGAGCGGGTCTGGCGAACCTCAAGTGGTTCACCGAGCGGAGCCAGGCTCAACTGAAAATCGGCAATGGCTTCGGCAGTAAAGTAGTTGCTCAGGTTCGGCGCCAGCAGCGAGCGGTCGATGCGGCCATGCTGCAATCCGCGATAAATATCGAGCGCCTGCTGCTCGGGCGCCGCGAGCGGATAGCCGGCGACGACGGGTGCGATCAGGTCCGCGATCGTGGTCGCCGCCCTCACCGCATCCTGATTCGTAAGGACGACAACCGCTACACCATCGTCGATGAGGACTTTATTCTCCGCCACAAATCCCGAAACCTCGCCCGAGTGTTCGATCGAGCGATGACCGTCATCTTCGCGAACATCTACGCCTAATCCGTATTGCGTGCCCTCGCCGTTCTTCAGCTTCACCTCCGTAAACATTTTTTTATAGCTCTCGGAGGAAAGTATCGACCGGGCCAATAAGCTCTCATCCCACAGCGCCAGGTCGTGCGGTGTCATGGCCAGCTCGCCCGCCGCGAACATCCAGCCGTCGCCCTCTTTGGGCGCAATGCGCAAAAGCCCGAGCGCGTGCCGATAGTAAGGCGTGGCGTCGGCCTGCGTCAGTCCCTGCTGGTCCGAATTCCATACCGACTTCATACCCAGCGGCCGGAAGATATGCTCGCTCAGAAAGTCCCAATAATTCTCGCCGGAGACGATCTCGACGATGCGGCCGGCGATGACGAAGTTCGTGTTCGAGTACTGCCATTGCGTTCCCGGCTCAAAGTCGAGCGGCTTCTTGCCCCAGGTGTCGAGAATCTGCCGTGTCGTCTCAGGACCCATAATCGTGGTCATCACGTAGTCTTCGGGCCAGTAGTCCTCGTAGCCGGAGGTGTGCGAGAGGATTTCGCGGATCGTCACCTCGTTGCCGCGCGTGAGGCCGGGAATGTACTTGCCGACAGGATCGTCAATCGAGAGCTTGCCCTGTTCCTCGAGGAGCAAAATCGCCGTGGCCGTGAACTGCTTCGAGATCGATCCGATGGAGTAGCGCATCTCGGGCGTCGCCGGAATGGCCGGCGTCGTTGCCGTGGCCAGCCGCGCGCTGCCGTAGGCATGCGTATAGACGAGTTTTCCGCGCTGAACGATCGCGATGGAGGCCGATGGCACGCCGGTCGCTTCAAGCACTTGCGTGGCGATGCGATCCACCTGGCTGCGCAGCGCGGGATCGATAGTGTCGACGCTCTGCGCGCAAAGACTGACCGCGAAAATGCCGCACGCGGTCAATAGAAAGATGAAGCGAACAAGGCGCATCAAGACAGAACCCTCTCCAAGAAGGATAGAGGCTGCCGATCGGAAGGCAAATATGCGCTGGTCATGTTTCGTTGATTTCGAGACCCCAAATGTTGGGAGGATGCAGGCTGGGGTTTTAGTCTGAAACAGAGGTCAAAATGCAAAAGCTGATTGACGGGCACAGGCGGTTTCTTGCCGAGGTGTTTCCGGCGAAGAAGAGTCACTTTCATTTGCTGGCCGAGAGCCAGGCTCCGGCATGGCTGTTCATTACCTGCGCCGATTCACGCATCGTGCCGGACCTGATCCTGGGCACGGAGCCGGGCGATCTGTTCATCGCGCGCAGCATCGGCAACGTAGTGCCGGTTACGGGGCTCGACGTCGATGGCGTGACGGCGACTATTGAATATTCCGTGGAAGTGCTCAAGGTGCGGCACGCAATCGTATGCGGCCATTCCGACTGCGGCGCCATGAAGGCCGCGCTTGACCGGACGAAGCTCGAAAATCTCCCCAAAGCCCGGCGCTGGCTCGATCACGTCGAGGCAGCGTTCGCGCACAAGCAGCCCCTCAATCCGGCCGACGGCGAGCATGCGGAGCTAGCCTCGCTGATCCGCGGCAATGTGGTGGCGCAACTGATGAATCTACGCGAGCAGCCGCCGGTAGCGCGGGCCGTAGCCGAGGGCCGCCTCACCGTTCACGGCTGGTACTACGACATCCTCACGGGCCGCATTGAGGAGTACGACGAAGGGTTGAAGAAGTTCGTGCCGCTGGCGTAGAAATTCAATTCCTTCCTTGCGGCCCGAATGCAGCATGGGTCTGCAGTCCTTTCAGTTCAGTCTTTATTTGCGCTGTCTGGCACAAATCTACAAGACGTCCTGGCCGCCGGGAGGCTCGCCGTCCCTCGTTAAGACTTGCTCTCCCGGGTCTGGAGATCGGAGCCCGGGATCGCACTTTTATCTTGCACAAATCTGCTAGGGGCGTTCTTAAGGGCTGCATTGGCTCCAGGTATAGAGAGCGCTTTGCACTTCTTCACGCAATAATTCTGCGCCTTCTCCCATAGCGCCGTATGCGCCTCCTTGCGAGGCCTGTGTGGCGTCTGTGGATTCGGCCAGAAAACCGAAAACATATTGCGTCGAGGTTTGCCTGGGGCCGTTGCAGGACGGAATCTGCGCCCAGCCTACATTGCTGTAGCTGCTGTAGACAGTGAATCCGTCTATCAAAGTATTGCCGCCGGGCCAGGAGTATCCTCCGGACTTTTGCGAAAGTTGAATTGCGTTCTCAAACGCGGTGACCTGCGCTGAGGTAAGGCTGGAAGGCGCCACCTGTGTGATGATCTTTTGCAAGCCGCCCCAGATACCCGAGAAGTCGTAATTCTTTCCCGCCATGAGACTGAAAAGCTTTTGCACATTGGCCGGGGTGAGCAACGTTCCGTCGGCGAGGGTTTCATACAGATGGTCGCCGTCGTCTAGCGTGAGGTAGTTCGCTTTGCCGGGCGCGCCGCAGTTTACATATTGGGCTAGCACTGTGTTCGGCATGCCGTTGGCGTGCGCAAAATTCGTCAAAGTCGTCAGGCCATATTTGTACATAAGCATATCGGTGCGGGCATCGTCGGAGTTCTGCATCATGCCCTGAATGGCTCCGGAGAGAGTTTCATCGACGAGCAGCTCAGTGCCGTTGGCGGGCGCAGTCGTGTAGTTGAGGGTAATGGCACCTGTCGAATAATTGATCGTGCCTGAGACGCCGTTTCCGGTGATCGTGCCTGAGCCGTTGTCCGCGCCGGTTACATCGCCGGCAACGATGAAAATCTCATTCGGATAGAGCGGTCCGTTGTTGGTGGGCAATGTGCCGCTGAATGATTTCTGGGCGCCGTTGCCTGTGGCGATGGATTCCTGCTTGTCTGCGCAGTAGCTTTGCGAGTCTCCTGCCTGCAGTGGCACGTGGTCGCTGAGCGACGCCTTGCCGGTCTGCACTTGCATCATGGCATAAGTGGAGACCACGATCTTGATGGCGCTGGCCGGCTCAAACTGGCGTGCGTCGTTGAGATTGCATAGCACCAGACCGTTGACCTGTTTGACATAGGCGCCCGACCAGCCGGTGTAGGCTCTGAGGATGTTGCCCAAGCGCGTGGTGCACGCGTTGGAGTTGTTGATCATGATGGTGTCAAACTGCCGATTTCCGCCCGGGAAATACGAACGCACCTCAATGGGCCGCGCGCCGTTCTGCGCAAGGTAGTCGGAAACCAGATCCCCGCTCAGGCCGTAGTAATACCACCACTCCGCGGGCGGGTTGCCTTGCATGACAGCGTCGTAGTTACTGTTGCCGTCGCGGACGAGCGTAAGCAATTGCGCGGGATTAGTCTGCAGATCGACTCCCGCCTGGCTGGGAGTGATGTTGAACCACCACCACCAGGGCTCAGCCTGCGTCCCCGTATTAGAGACAGCAATGTCGGCAAATTGCTCGGAGCCGTTGTAGTTATAGTTTTCCAGATCGACGACGCGCGCGTTCAGGCCTGTGAGCTCAGAGCCGAGGGCCGAGCTCGCTCCATACCCCCACCACGACGACGCGGCATCCTGGCCAATGTTTGCAATCATTACCACGGCGAATTGCAGATTGTTGCCGTTTTGGTAGGGACTGATGCTGGTCAGGCGTGCGTTATTGCTGGAAAGCTCCTGCATTACGTCCGCTTCAGACACGTTGTAATACCACCACCACTGTTTGGAGTAGGCTCCAGTGTTCGCAACCATCGAAACGGTAAAGAGCGGGCCCGAGGATGAAACCGATTCGACCTGCAGGTCAACGATTCTCGCGTTGTTTTGCGAGAGATAAGCGCCGACTTGTGCCGGAGTTGCGCCGTAATACCACCAGTAAGCAGTGGGCGTGCTTGCGGTGCGGTCATTCTGGCAGTACGCCACCTGGGCCATGACCCAACCAACGAGGAGCGGAGCAGCGAGAACAAACGTGAGACGGGAACGGTGGGGCATTGAAACCATCCTTTTCAGATTTGACTGTTTGAGGGAAGCGGCGTTTCAGTTGAATGGTGATCCGGGGAGCGGAACCGTTT
>JBAWFY010000665.1:0-2177 GCA_049592335.1 Occallatibacter sp. | reverse complement strand
AGGGTTCTCGGCGATGTGTGATCCTTTTTGCGACAACGTGCCGCCGCCAGGAACGATCACGCGGAGGTACTTGCCGGTTGGAAAGTTCGCCGGCAAGGTCCAGGTCCACGTGGTGGTATTGCCGGAGGTGGTGCGCACGGCCGACGCGAGAGTCTTCAATCCGCGCCAGTAGGCTCCGATATCGACGACGGAGTCGACCCAGGTGTCGCCAGACGTTTTGGCATGCGTCATGGCGCCTGTCACGTCAGTGACTGCGACGGGGTTATACCAGACGGCAGGGGTCGGCGTGATGGTGTGAATGAGAAAGATTTGCCATGCACCGGCGCTGCGGGCCGCGTCAGTGACGGCATTGAACTGGGCAGCGGTCTCGCCCTGCGCGGCCATATGACAGGGAACATTGAAGGGATCGGTGTTGTCGTTCGGCAGGATCGACCCGCTTTGAACTCCGCGATAGATCAAGAAGCGCGTGGAGGCAGCGGAATCGTATCCCGTATCGCCGTAGGGAGAAGCGCCGGTCCATACGCCTTTTTGCGGATAGTGCTGCAGGATGTAGTTGGTGTCGTCGTCGAGTTCGGCGGCGATGCTTCCGGCATTCGTGTTCGTGATGCAGTCGATCAAATTGGCATGGCAGTGGTCCTGGGTATGGTTGCCGAGCTCATCGCCATCCTCAGCGGCCCGGGTCCAGGTGGCATCGAAATTCGCGGTGTTGGCATGTATTCCCGAGACGATGTAGTACGTGACCGGCACGCCTACGGAATGAATGTCGGCGAAGTGCTCGATTTGCGAGGGCTGCGAATCGTCGAAGCTCCACGACTCGGCGGCTTTGAAGCCAGCCCAATTGAGAATGGTGATGGGACCGGCAACGACGCCTTGACGATTGATTCCCGCTGAGGGAATTGGAATGCCGTCTTTGGGAGGCGCTCCACCGTTTCCGGCTGGGACGCCAGCAAAGATGTTGGGCGCAGCCAGAGCCAACAGCATGGCCGCAAGCGCCAACCGATGACTGCGAAAGCAGCCTCGCAAATGAACAGGGCTGCGATGAAACAAATGCAACTGCATGGACTTCCTTTCGTGGGCGATCGGGCCATGATACTTCATCAAAATAAGTGGCATCGTTGCGGATGCGGGGGCGGCAGATGAAGCCGCCTGCAAACCGAATCGTAAGGCAGTAAGTCACCGCTCCTGTTTCCGAGCGTTCGATAACGGAAGCATCATACGCGCAACAAGAGGCCCGGGCAACGGAGGTTGACACGGAGGCTGACAGGGGACGGTTGTGATGCGGCGGGTTTGACCCTGGTGTTGCGGGTCAATAGACTTTGAGACAAGGGCAATCTCGTCATGCGTTCACCTTCTCGGCTTTCGTTCGTATTTTCTTTTGTTGCTGTTGTGTCTTTGCTTTGCGGTGTGGCGGCGAACTCCGCGGCTCAGTCGTCCAGCTCGTCGTCGGGTTCTTCGAGTCAAAGCTCATCGAGCTCCGGACCTTCGTCGGGGCAAGCGTATGCACAGGAGAAGTCACCTTCGCTGATCGATCCGGCGGGGCCGACGATCTCGCTGATCAGCGCGGAGCCGGTGTTTGCGCTGGCGGCGGCGCTGAATGTGTGCGGATACGACGAGGGGCTGAAAGAGAGCGCACCCATCCGGCAGCACATTCGCGACGAGATGAACCAGGCGCTCGAGAAGAGTGAGGATGCGCGCAAGAAGCGCGACGCCCTGTGCCTTTACATTGCGCAGCATCGCATGACGGGCACGGAGCAGGATATTGCGCAGTACATTTCGCTGTCTCTTTACGTGACGCCGCCGCCGGCGTTGGAACTGGGGGCGGATTTGACGGAGATGCCGCCCGATGCGACGCAGGTGGCGGAGGTGCTGCCGCTGGTGCGGGATTTTGCGGCGGCGGTGGATTTGCACGGCATCTGGCTGGCGGCGCACAGGGCTTACGACGACGAGGCGGCCAAGCTGCACGACGGGCTTTCGCAGATGATCGTGGATACCAATGTTTATCTGAAGATGCCGGCAGCGGTGTTCAACGGAACGCGGTTTGTGGTGCTGATCGAGCCCGAGCTTGCGCCGGCGATGGTGAACGCGCGTATTTATGGCACCGATTACATTGTGGTGGTGTCGCCGGTGAACGGCAAGATACCGATGGCGGCGGTGCGGCACACGTATCTGCACTACGT
>JBAWFY010000664.1:0-4719 GCA_049592335.1 Occallatibacter sp. | reverse complement strand
ATATACAGGCAAACTAGGCGAAAGAGACGCTATCACAATGGAGGACGCGGGCGGAGTGGCAGGTCCGGTAAGTGTCAGTTGCACCGTCGACGGCGTCGAAAGAGCGGCGTTGACAAGATTGCCGTTGAAGGTTGCAGTGTCTGTTGTGGTGGCATACGTCGTCGGCGCGTAGTTGGCTGTAAGAGCACAGACGCCGCCCACTGCCAGGCCCGTGGGCAAGTTGCCTGTCAGAGTGCAGTCCGTTGAAGCAACGCCGGCCAGGCTGTAATCAGTCGTGTCGCTCTGGCCGATCGAGCTAAACTGTACTGCCTGATTGCCGGAGCCGAGCAGGTCCACGGTTACCGGCGGCGCGGAGGGGCCCGCAAACTGCATGTAACCCTGGGTGCGCGTAAGTTTTAGAACGGCGCTGCCAGAACCAGTGTAGAGATTGCCCGCCGAGTCGATTGCCAGCCCCTCCGGTGCAAGGTTGGCCACCGTGAACGGCGAACTGTGGCTGCTTGCCGGCACGGCCAGAATATCGGCGGAATCGGCGATCAGCAGGTTCCCTGCGGCGTCCGTCGCAATGGCCGCGGGCTTGACGGCCGTAGACGATACCGCGGAGGTTGTTCCGGTCTGCTGATTGAAGCGGTAGATGGCCCCTGCGCCGGGGTCGGTGATGAGCAGGTTATCCGAAGGATCGATGGCCAGACCGGCGGGCGCAACCAACGTTCCAACTGCAAGCTCATGCGCTGCTCCGGTAATCGGATCGACCTGATAGACGGCTTGCGTGGCAGAATCCGAAACGTAGAGGTTGTTTAGCGCATCGACGGCAAGGCCCGCGGGAGTGGTGAGTGACAGCGACAACGTAGAAGTTGTCCCAGAGGGCGATATCTGCGTAATCAGACCAGTGGAGGTGTCGCCGACATAGACAAAACCGCGTTGATCCACCGCAACCGGGCCTGGCGCAGTCAGAGTTGCGAGCGTCGTGGATGGCGCGCTGGCACCCTGCGTGAGAGCCGATGGAGCGAAGCGGAACAGTTTCTTGCTGTTGGCATCGGAAACATAAACATTGCCGGCAGTGTCGGTGGCCAGCCCTGCAACCTGGAGATTCGCTGCGAAGGTCGTCCGCGTTGCCGGGTCGAGCGTGGATCCAGCACCAAGGCCGGTCCCGGTGAGAGCCAGGTTAGCCGTATTGCCGGAGAGACTGTTGACGGTGAGCGGCGTGGAACGCGCACCTGGAACAGCTGGGGTAAAGCCTGAGGTGAGCAGGCAGTCCTTGGTTGTATCGGCGTTGCTCGTGCAAGCGGGCGTTCCCAACGACCACTCGGATGAAGAGTAAGCAAGGGCGTTCGAGGCTGCCGGGCCGTCGCCCGCCGTGAAGTGAATCTCAACAGGCAATGTCGTGGTTGTCGCGGTCGCGGTGGACGGCGATCGCAGGCCGGTGATCACTTTGCGGATGAGCGCGTTGGTCCCGTCGGAGATATAGATGTTGCCCAGCGCGTCAGCGCCGACACCGATGCCATTGCCGCCATTGCTGCCGAAGCTGGCCTGGGTAGCGGGACAGCCGTCGCCATAGGAATCGGTTGCGCCGGAACAAACCGCGGCATTGCGCGCAACGGCGCGCACGTAGCCGGTATGGAAGTCCACGAACCAGATGTAGCCATTGCTGTCGGAGATATAGAGGTTACCGTTGGGGTCGAAGGCCATCTTCTGCGGGGCCATCGAAACTCCGGTGGAAAGTACCGGCGCCGTATAGCTGTCAGTCGATGTCGAGCCGTTCCCGGCGATGGTGTAAATGTTGCCGTTGACAGGAGTAGTAATGCCCAAATTGGCCAGGAGCCGGTCGAGAGGCGAGCCCGTCCCGCAGGTGACGCAAACCGCGCGAATTCTACCGGCGCTGGAATCGGCAATGTAAACATTCAGGTTTGCATCCACAATCACGCCTTGTGGATTGTCGATTTCAGCGTTGATGGCAGGCGCGCCGTCTCCGTTCGAGCCGGCGGTTCCAGTACCGGCAAAGGTATGGATATTGCCAAAAGCATCGACGACGCGGATCTTGTTGTCGCCGGTGTCGGCGATATAGATATTGCCCACGGTGTCGCCCCATACGCCGCGCGGCTCATTGACCTCGGCGGATGCAGCTGCATTGCCATCGCCCGTAGAGCCCGCAGTGCCGGTGCCGGCTACGAGATACAGAAGACCCGTAGACAGTTTGACCTCAAATACCTGGTTGCCGGTGTAGTTGGCGATGTAGATGTTGCCCGTTGCGTCGGTTCCGACGCCGCGCGCCTTGCCGAGGCTGACCAGTGTGGGCTTGCAGCCCGTGGTTGCGGTAGGAACGCAGGCACTGCCGCTGACCAGGCCTGCAAAGTCGCTGATTACGCCATTGGGAGTGATACGCCGCACCAGCGTCGCGCTGATGTCGGAAAGATAGACATTGCCGAAGGGATCGGCAACCACCGCGCGCATATCGTCACCCGATGTAAAGCTGATTGCGGTGCCTTGGCAACCATCTCCATATTTATCGGTGGCGCCTGCGCAAGCCATGTTGCCGCTGGCGGGAATTGGAAGCCCGGACCCGCCGGCAATCGTCGTCATGGTGTACGGCAGCGGGATCGGATTGCTGGGCAAGCCAACGATCGCCGGCGAGTTGACGGTAATCGGCATGGGCGTCGAAGCCGATCCGGCAAAGCTTCCGTTGGCAACGTAGGTCGCCGTAAAGTAGTCGGTTCCGATCGGCAAGTTGACTGAGGCAGACGCCATTCCGTTGCTCAACACGGCGGAGCCAAGCGATATCTGGCTCCCATTCAGGGTGGTGGAATAAGTGAAGTTCACCGTTCCCGCCGGTGTTCCGGCCACGGATGTGACGGTCGCGGTGATCGAGATGGGATGGCCCAGGTTGGTGGTCGTCGTGTTAGCCGACAAGGACGTAACGGTAAGGCCCTGGGTGACGGTGACCGGGGAGGCGGACGAAGTGGAGGCCGCATTTACGGCATCGCCGCTATAAATGGCGGCGATGGAATAGGCGCTCAGGTTATAGGGCAGGACAATGGTGGCTGAAGCGACACCCGCATTCAAGACGGCGGTGGCATAGACATAGCTGCCTGTTGCACCGCCGCCGCTTACAACAAACTGCACCGTGCCGGTTGGATTGATGCCCGCGACCGTGGCTGTCGCGGTGAACGGCGTGCCGAACGGGCTGGAGCTGGGCACACCCGACAATACCGTCGTGGTGCTGCTGAGGCTGCCGGCGTTAACGGTGATGATATAAGGCGCCGTCGTCGAGTAGACAGTCTGGCCGCCAGACAGCGTGTAGTTGGAGTCACCCGAATAGGTTGCTGTGAAGGTGTGCGTACCCACCGAGAGGACTCCCAACGGAATCGAGATGGTGTCGGTGGTTCCCGTCAGCGAAACCGTCGTGGTGTTGCTGGTCAGAGCGTCAGTCAGGGTGACCGTGCCGGTGGGATAGGCTGCACCTCCAACTGTCGGTGTCAGAATCACAACTGCCGTAGCATCCTGGCCATAGGTGATGGTCAGCGGCAGACCCGAGGGACCGGTGAGTTCCGGCGCGATGTAGGTAAAGTTGCACGTTGGCGCGAACGTCGTGGTTACCGTGATGTTGTTGACCAGCGTGTTGGAATTGGCGCCCACAAAAGTTCCGTAGTCCGCAACGAAGTCTGAAGAGACGTCTCCTGGCCCCAGGGTGAGCGAGGCATTGCTGGGAGCTGGGCTAAAGTCGGAGGACGGATAGCTGCCGGGAAAACTCACGTTATCCAACGTGACCTGGAGCGGATAAACGGTGGCACCATTGTTGCTGCCGGTGAACTGCGCCGTTCCTGCGGTGAGGAACGTGAGGTTCTGCATGAGAATGTTGTTCAGGTTGGGTGTTTCCGTCCCGCTCGTGGCCTCGTAATTCGGGCTGAAGACGATTTCGGCCTTGTGGTCCTGGTAGCAGGAGTTCGAGTACTGAATGTTGGTGACGAGGCCGCCGCGGTCATACCCGGACTTGATGCGCAGCCCGGTCGAATTGCTGTCGGCTACACCGCCCGTAAAGGTTCCGGTGCTGCTGACGGCGCTCCCAGCGCCAGCAACTCCATTGCCTGACGACATATTGTTGTCGAAGAGGACGTTGCTCACACCCGCACTGGTGTAGCTGCCGATGGACTCGCCATGCCCGGCGAAGAAGTGATTGTTGGTGACGGAAATATTCGCCGAGGGCGCCGTTGTGCCTGGAGCCCCCACTGCGATGTTGTCGTCGCCATCCGAGATCCAGGAACGCGTAATGGTGAAGTTTGTCGCGTTGCCCGGATCGATGCCGTCCGTGTTGCGCGAACTTGTGGGCGTAATAATCTTGATATCCCATGCAGTAAAGTTCGAAGCTGCGCCCGTTGTGGAGATGTGGAAGAGCGGCGAATTGCGCAGCGTGATCTTGTACATTGTGATATTGCCGGCGCCCGTTTCGATCTGAACAAAGCGTGGATTCTGCTGATTGCCTCCGCTGTTGGCGATGGTGGATAGACCCCACCAGCTCTGGCCCTGGTAGGGTGCGATGGCGTTGATCAGCACATCGCCGCCGCGGCCGTCCAACTTGCCAAAGCCCATGATGCCGACGTTCGTCGAGGTTCCGGGAATATCGATCAGCGGCTGGCAGGAAGAGGTGGCGCTGTTGTTGTTCACCGTGCCGCAGGTGTGCGTGCCAGCAACCTTGTCGTAGTCCTGCGCGTTGCGGGAGAAGTAGAC
>JBAWFY010000663.1:0-1947 GCA_049592335.1 Occallatibacter sp. | reverse complement strand
CTCCCTGATACGCGAAGGTCATCTAACGACCCGGCAGATCGCCAATGCCGGCGCCTTGATGAACCTCATATCCATCACGCGCATCGTGCTGTTCCTGTCGATGGGCATTTGGCTCGGAGGAACCGGTGGGTTAGAGAATCCAGTTAGCCAGGTCGCCAATGCCTCCTATCCGATGATCTGGTTCACTCTGATGCAGTTGCTCGATCTAGAAGCCCCGCTCACCAAGCCGGTGGCCGTGTTGGGCATGGCGTTTATCGTTCTGACCGAAAAGCGCGGCGCATTTGTCTCCCTCTTGCTTGGTGCTACGGCTTATGGAATCGCCTATGCATATATCAACCGCCGCAATCGCGGAATTCAGCGTGTGCTGAAGGTCGCAACCGGAATCGTCTTCATCATTTGTCTGGCGGCCCTTCTCCGTTCAGGAGAAATTGCCGCCCGTTGGGAAGGCTTGAACGAACCGGGAGACGAAGGATCGGGCCGTGGAGTATTCTGGGTGATCGTATTTCTGCACTGGTTAGGGGCTGACTGGTACACAAAATTTGTCGGCTTCGGACCCCATTCGACCTATGATCTGCTCGGTTCGCAGTGGTTCGCAGAGATTCCCGCGCACAATGATTGGCTGCAGATCCTGCACGAATTTGGCGTCCTGGGCCTGATGGCCTTTGCAGCGATGGGATGGGCCATAGTGCGACTCGTGCCGCGGCTTGTGCGTAATGATCCTAAAATTGCCCCAGTCTTTTGCGCCGCGTTGGCTTGTGCTTTCACTAGCAGTCTGCTCGACATTTTCAGCTACAGCACCGAGACCGCGTGGTTCGGGATTTTAATGGCAACTCCACTAACTGCTTGTTTGATGGCAGATGTGCCCGAACGCGCCATGACGGGAAAGAGGAGACGGAGACGCAAGAGAAGGGCGCCGTCAGTGTCAACTGAAGACGGTCTGCTTGCCTCAAGTTCGAATCGCGTCAATCTGCCGCAAACTTAATGCTAGGTCAATTAGGTTATCGCTATTCCACGCGGTCGATGCATCGAAGGAGTCTCTCCAAGGTTATTTGAACCCATGCAGCTAATCTCAGAATCTCAGTGCAAATTCAATTCAATTGGAGAGAATAAAGCCGTACTCGCGGCCGAGTTGGCTCACCCAGAATATTCGGTAACCCACCGCCGAGAGACTTGCGACGGCCTTGCACGTCTCCTCGATGCTGATTCCGTAGGTTAAGTGATGAAACTCAACCAGGAGACATCTCGGGAGCGCACGAGATGAAATCATCTCAATGAGAACCTCGTACTCGAAGCCCTCAATATCCATTTTCAACAGATCGATGAAATCATGGCCAAGACTTTTCATGAGCGAAGCAAATGTCAGGGTCTCGCACTTTATCTCGGCCGACACTCCGGCCGTGGTATCAATAACTTTGCTGAAACAGTCGAATTCCTTGATCTGGGGAGCGAAGAACGTCCTCGTCCCATCGCAAGCACTCAGCCCGACCGGAACAAAGGTGATGCCATCAGGCTGCTTGCGCTCCGCCATGAACTGCACCGCAATCGGAGTGGGGTCAAAGGCGAAAACCTTGCAACCAAATTCCTTGACCAACGCCAGATCAAAGGAAATATCTCGTCCGACGCCTACCGTATAAGCTATGGACTCTTGGTTCAAATAGTCTTGTGGTATGGCCCATCCGCCATAAAAGGTTCCTAAAACTCTATGCGGCAAATGAACATCCGGCTCATGGAGCCGCAACTTCCGGAATCGATTAATCTGCCGATAAAGTGGTGGGCATAGCTTGTTGATGGCCGTACCTGCGCCCATCCACTTGCTCACCGAGCACTTGTTCGCTGAGCTATTCATTCCTCTTCCGTCAGGACTCCCAGTTCAGGCATCTTGCTTTCAATCAGTCTACACCGAACCGCGCCCGCCTCTAGGGCCCCTCGTCCTGCAGAACGGCGCGA
>JBAWFY010000662.1:0-3870 GCA_049592335.1 Occallatibacter sp. | reverse complement strand
GATTTCGCGTCCAAGCCTCGGTGAGCGCGGTGAGAAATCCGCCGGTGGCCGGACCGAAACCGACGCAGGCGATGTCGACTTCCATCGTCTGACGATCGACTTCGACGGGTTGGAGTGCGTGGCTCATGCAGGATAATCGAGCGCTTCGGGAATCATGACTTTGCTTACCGTGTCGGCGGCGCGGTCTTTGGCCAGGCGCGCGCCGGTGAGGCACATGGTCAGTCGGCTTTGCAGGCGCAGGAACTCACTCGAGCCGGCACAGCCTGCGCACGGGCCCGCCTTCTGCGGATGGCTGCCGTCCGCTTGCAGAACGTCCGTGGCCATGGCCATGATGCCGGGCATGGTTTCTTCCAGCTCCTCGAGTTCTCCGGCGAGGAAGCAACTGCGGTGTTCCGCTTCGTCCCACGCAGGATGACACGTGTAACCGAAGACAAGCTCGGCGCAGATGCGTGAGACTTCTCCGGCGGCTTGCGCGGCCTGCACATGGCAAAGGTCACTCAGGAATTGCACCGTGCCCGCGAGTCCTTCTGCAGCTACAGCATCCGTGGCGCCGCGCGACTCAAGTTCAAGCACGTCGAGAATCTGCGCACGCGATGCCATGAGCCAGCTGAGCGCATCCGCCAATGCAAACGTCACGCCCTGCCGCTGGCCGTGATAGAGCTTTCCGCCGGCGGGATCGGTCGCGTTCTGCAGGTAATGGAGCGACCACACCCAGAGATTCATGGCCGAGGCAAGCGTGCAGGCTCCGGTACCGGGACGCGACGATGCAATTTTGCGCATCTCCGCGGTCCAGGCGGCGAACTGCGCGAGGAAGACGTCACCGGTCATGGTGACGGTGAGCTGGCGGCGCTGCACGGCTTCGGGGCCTTCGTAAGTAGCTTCGAGCTGTGCGTCCATCCATTTATTGGCAAGGAATCCGGGGCAGTCCTCAGTGATGCCGTAGCCGCCCATGAGACTGACGGCCTCGCGGAGCATATTGGCTCCGTGGCCGGTGTTCCACAGCTTGGTGGCCGGACAGAGCACGTTGGCTTCGGCGTCCATCAGAACGAACTGGACGAGCGGATCGGCGGCAAGTTCGGCGCGGCGCGGATCGTTTTCGTTTAAACGCAGCAATTCGATGGCGCGCTGTTCGCTTTCCTTGAGGGCTTTCATTTCGGCGCGTCCGCCCGAGACGCCGCGTTCTTTGAGCATTGCAGTCTTCTGTTTTTCGAGCGGATCCAATTTATCGAACAGCCGCGCCGTAGCGAAGCCGAGCGAAGACGCCGCCTCGCCCGTAGCCCAGATGTTAACGAGGCGATGCAACGCGTCTTCGCGTTGTTGCAGGCCCTGCTCGTAACGGACCGAACCGGGCTTTGCGCCCTCGGCGCCGCGGAAACGCTGGCGCTGGTAACGAATGACCGGCTCGACGGCGGAGAGGAGCTTTGAGGCGGTCATCAATCCCACGGGCACGCGCGTGC
Source organism: Occallatibacter sp. (assembly GCA_049592335.1). Classification (GTDB taxonomy): domain Bacteria; phylum Acidobacteriota; class Terriglobia; order Terriglobales; family Acidobacteriaceae; genus Telmatobacter. The sequence continues at coordinate 2,413 of JBAWFY010000662.1, read as the reverse complement.
GGCGGAAGACGGCTTCGATGACTTCGCTGTGATTGAAGTTGGGAACGATGACGCCGTCCTTCACGGTGTATCCGCCAACGATGCGGCTGGCGGGGACGCGGAGATTGAAGACGGGATCGCCGGTGGAGGAGAGCTGATGCACGAGCTTTTTCGTTGCGGTGCCGCGATCGAATGTGCCGGTGTCGGTCTCTTCGAGAATCACCACACAACTGCCCTTGATGCGCGGGTCATCGGTATTGACGGCGGCGGTAACGAAGTTGGCGAACGCGATGCCAGTGATGAAACGGCCGCGCTTGTCCACTTCGAGCATGGGCTCCTCGCCACCTTTCCACGTGACAACGCGTACCTTGCCGCCCAACATGCCGGCGTCCACGCCCACATAAGGAATGGGCTCGGTCAACGCAAAGGCTCCGCGCCAGGGCTTGCGATCTTCACCAGGTTGCGGCGGAGCGGACAAGCTCTTGTAACGCATAACCTGCTCCGGCGTGCCGCGCTCGTGGATGGGCGAGAGGGCGAGGAATCCGGCAAGGCTGGCCGTGGCTGCGCCGCCATCCACCCATGCGAGCTCAAAGGCTGCGAGGCCGAGCGCAAGGTTCTTGGGCCCGGCGATGAAACCGCCCTCTTCCGGCTCCATGAAGGCCGCGGTAATGCCGGCGCGATCGAAGGCGTCGAGCATCTCGTCCTTGGCGGCGGTCCACTCGTGGGTGTTGCGCTCGCCGGCTGCGACCAGGCGGGCGACGGTGCCGCGGGCCACGCCGCGCGCCGATTGCACGAGCATCTGCAGGTCGAAGCGATCGCTGAAGCGCCAGAGAATCTGGCGAACGGCGTCGCCCGGCAGGGTGAGCATGGTCCTGGTTTCGGGTGCAGCAACAGTGCCCATGGAGGGCCTCCTCGAATCAGCACCTATTCTCTTCGAGGAAGTGGAACGCGGCATGTGATTGGTATCACGAGGAGGGGACCGGCTGGCTTAGCAGGCGGCGGAAAGCGGCGAAAGGACGGGCGAAAGCCTTTCGACAAGGGAAGAAACGATCAAATTGCCGTCACTGGCGGTCGTACATCTGAAAGGCGGCCCAATAGAAGGGTAGGCTGAATCGGCCTGGCGAGTGGACCAAATCGAGCTTGGCGGCGCGGAGGGAGGACTCGGGCGAGATACCGCTGGCAAGATTGCCGTAGAAACTGTCCATCAGGCGCGGGGTCGAGGCGTCGCTCACCTCCCACAAGGCGCCAATCACGCGATGCGCTCCGGCGCGGAGAAATGCCCAGGAAAGGCCTACCAAACCTTCGCCTGCATAGAGCCGCGTTCCGCTGCCGTAGCAGGCGGAGATGGTTACGAGCTGTGCGTCGATGCGCTGGTTGAGGATGTCGCGCGCGTAGAGTTTGAAGGAGCTTTCGTCTGCACTGGAACGGGAGAGGACGATGGCTGAATCCAGCGGGTCGCTGCCGCTGGCGATGGCATGAGAGACGAAATGAATGTAGGAATATTGCGCGGGACGGCTTGCCAGGTACGCCGCCGGAGTGGCCTGGCTTCCGGAAAAGACGGTGAGACCGCTTTTGCTGAAGTGGCCTTCGATCTTCGTCATCTCGTAACCGAAGAGGGGCAGAGTAGGGTAATCCTGGCTGGGAGAAACGGGATCGCCGAGCAGGAGGATCCTTGCGTTTCGGTGCTGAGCGTTTTTGCGTGCGCTCATCATGGCGAGGGAGGGCGCGGAGACGAGAGAGAAATCTTCGATCAGGTAATGCGGTGTAACGTTCGGAGCCTGGTTTTTCGCCGATTGAGAGCCGGGAACAAGCAGGGTGTCGAAGTTCAGTTCGCTGAGATCGCCGTCGTCGAGAATGACGAGCGGCTTGTGGGGTTGGATCCGTCCTACTGCGGGCGCGACAAGAGCGTTGTAAAGCCAAAGGCCGTCCGGATTGGCGTCGGAACGCGGATCGTGCAGGTTGAGAATGGCGTTGTTGTAACTCTTCACGCGGGCGGCGATTTGGTTGCGCGGGGGCAATACGGAAATCGTGACGCGTGCGGGTGTGATGGCCCATAGATAAGACTGCTTATCGCCCAGCCAATAGAAGAGCATAGTGGCGCCGGAGTTTTTAGCGATGCGTTCGGGATCGATAGCTGCGGAGCGAGTTGAGGTGCTGCCGCCATCGGCATCGAGGCCCTGATCGAGGGTTCTGGCGCGGCTATGGGCGGCGATGGCCAGGGCATCGCCGGTGCGCTTCTGGCCAACAAGCAGATGGATGTAATCGTCATAGACCTGAGACGCGTTGGCGCCGAAGGGGAGCTGCGTCTCTTGCTTGCGCAGGGTTGCGCGCTCCGATTCGTAGGCCGCGAGGGTGGATTTGTACATCTTTTCTGCGTCGGCTGCACGGCCTTGCGATTCAGCGAGCGTTGCCAACTCGGCGCCCGCGTCCAGAC
>JBAWFY010000661.1:0-2669 GCA_049592335.1 Occallatibacter sp. | reverse complement strand
ACTCATCACCGTGAGCCCGCACGCAAGGGACAAAAGGGCTACGAGAAGGATGGTCCGCATGCGCATGGTGATTTCACGCCCGTTGCAAGTTACGACGCTTCGCTGACGAACTTATAACCCATCCCATGCATGGTGCGAATATGAACGGGATTTGCCGGATCGCTTTCAAGCTTCTGACGGAGCTTCAAAATCTGGTTATCCACAGTTCGCGTGGACGGATAGCAGTTGTAACCCCAGACGTGATTCAGAAGCTCTTCCCGCGAGAGAACCCGCTCGGCATTCTCGAGCATGAATTTGAGGAGCCGGAACTCATGGGCCGTGAGTGTGACGGATTGGCCGGAGCGCGATGCCTCCATCTTCAGGAAATCGACAGTCACCTTGCCAAACGTGTAGACCTTTTCAGGCTTGGGCTTGTTGGAGCGGCGAATCGCAGCCTGAACGCGCGCCAGCAATTCGCGCGGGCTGAAGGGTTTGGTGACGTAATCGTCTGCGCCCAGCTCGAGGAGGAGGACTTTGTCTGTCACATCGGAGACGGCGCTGAGCACGATGACAGGCGTGGATGGAAAGCTCTGCTTAAGCTCTTTGCACAGGTCGCGGCCGGAAGCTCCCGGCAGCATCAGGTCGAGAATGATGGCTTTTGGGGTGGGGCCTTTCATAGCCGCCCGCGCCTGCGGGCCGTCGCAGGCAGTTCGCACCTGCAGGTCCTCCGCCAAGAACAGGCGCTGCAGGACCTTGTGAATTCCGGGATCGTCTTCAATGACCAGGATCATGGTAGCTTTCTCGAACCCGCGCCAGACAAGGCGGGGCCTGCCTCCCGGTACTATTCTCGCGCCCCGGATTGCAGTATGCCACAGAGTTCCGCGGAAATGACATTTTCCTGACATACGGAAGTCACGGGCGGGACAACCCTACGGTTGGGGGCAGAGGGGTAGCCGGGACGGACGGGTGGAAGCGCGACACTACGGCCCGCAAGCTTGAACGTAGGGCCGAGGACGTCCGAGGTCTGTCCAATGAGTTGAACGACCGGAGCGTTGATGAATCGCTCGACGCCGTCGACCCAGAGGCTCTCGAGGTGGAACGTAAGCTCGGGAGGCAGATGCGTGGCCAATGCGGGTGAAAGCAGGACGATCCGCCCGGACTGCATGACGAGTTCGATATCGGTCCAGTGCAACTCGACGAGTGTGTTTGCGGGAGTGGTGCGGCGGTCGCGGACAACGATGAGATTGGCGCGAGCGCCGGGTTCAATCCGGCCCTGGTTTTCCTTCAGGCGCAGCAAGCGCGCGGCGCGGGTTGTTACCAGGAGGTAGAGCAGAGCCGGCGGGATGCGAAGATTCTGGTGAAGAAAACGCACGTGGTCGAGGAAATCACCCGACGCCGTCAGTGGCGAGTCGGTTCCGAGCGCCACGTTTGTGAGTGACTTGATCTGCCGGAAGGAAAGGGTGTGGCCAAGCGTGAAGAGATTGGAAGCTGGACACCAGACCACACCCATATTGAGCCGCCGCACCGTTTCCCACTGCGCAGGCGTGAGCCCGACAGCGTGAACCAGGCCGATACGCGCATCGAGCGGGAGAGTGCGTGCAAGCTCATCGAATTCGCGGCTGGCGGCGCTGTTTGTGCCTTCACCCAGATGGAGGAGGAACGGCCAGTCGGCAGGAGTTTCGTGGAATCGGCGCGTCACGATTTCGGGGTCTCTCATGGAGTGCGCCCAACCATACTCTGTGGGAACCTGGACCGGGAAGTCGCAGCGGAGAACATGAGGCAGAGAACGGTCGTGCTGCGAGACAGTGGTGACGCCGGACAGCAGATTGCGGATGCCTCCCCACCAGAAGCGGAGTTCGCTGGGGACATCCTGGAGCTCGCGGAGCGGAGAATCGTCAGGACGATAGATATCCTTGGCCCATTCCTGCCAACTGGGATAAGGTCCGCGGCCGAGTTGCGGGTAGAGAGAAAAGTCGAGGTGATCGTGGGCGTTGATGAGTCCGGGGAGGATGAGATGCCCTGTCAGATCGATCTCGATGGCCCGAATCGGACGGGTGTGAGGCGGAAGAATGCTTTGGATGCTTTCGCCGCGCAGGCACACGGTATGAGGCTCGGCAATCTGCGAGGTGCGCGCGATGCGGGCGCCCGCAAGCACAACCTCGCGCGGACTGGGGTGAGCCGCGGGCGCCGGAGTCTCGGTCATCGCCGATCTCCGGCACGCGTGAACCGCGCCCAGTAGACGACGGGCATCGATTCGACCTGACGATAAATGTGGAGCTTGCCGGCGCGCTCGAAAATTGCGCCTTCAGGAGGTCCAAAGGGCCATTCGGCGGCCTGTTCGAGGCGCAGCCCAAAGCTCGACATGGTTTCAATCAGTAGATCGAGCGTGTAGCGATGGGTCTCAATCTCAAAGACTGTTCCCGCAGCGCGAAAGGTGCGGCGCCAACCATAAGAAGCCGTGTTGGGGTGGAGATCGGAGACATGGATGACGCCGCCGGGACGCAAGATCCGCGCTGCCTCACGAGCGAAGGAGGCGAGGTCGGAGAGATACGAGAGCAGAAACGATGCCAGAACGCGATCGGCGCTTCGGTCGTTGAGAGGTGTCTCGATGCAGTCGCCTTGAAGCAGAATCGTAGAGCGCACGCATTTGACGCGAGCCTGTTCGAGCATGGCGCAGGAAAGATCGACTC
>JBAWFY010000660.1:0-14289 GCA_049592335.1 Occallatibacter sp. | reverse complement strand
CACGCAGCCTCTGCCTCCCATGTCGATCGCCTGCTTTGACGTTGGCGCGGTCGTGAAGGGACTGACTGCGGGCTTCACGATTCCCCGGGAGACGCCGCTCTTTGCCCAGGAGCCGGGCGGGCTCACATGCCGTTTCCGCACCTGCTACGACACGATGCTTTGGCCACTCAAAGTAACCGCAGCCGATATAGAACCCAGCGAGCACCACGGCGTTACGTCCGGGCCCGCAGTGCTGCGCATCCGGCTCGTAGGCCGCTCGGATCTGCTGCGCGATCCGGAGTTTGTGCCCAGTCTGCGCTTTTTTATTGACGGGCCGCATGCCGTGGCTGGCGCAATTCATGAGTTGCTTTTCGCCGGCGCAATCGATGTGCGGCTAGCCGACAAGAGCTCCGCGGAGGCCGTATCTGTTGGCTGCTCTTCGCTGAAGATGGTCGGCTTCGAGGCCGGCGAAGAAGTGCTTCCCTACCCCGGTCAAGCTCTACCGGGATACCGGCTCATTCAGGAGTACTTCAACTTCCCGCGTAAGTTCCATTTCTTCGACGTGCATAACCTATCCCGCAGACCCTGCGCGAAGAAAGATGCCGATGCGTCCGACTATCTTGACCTGTTGATCGTACTGCGCGATACTCCGCGACCTGAGCCGGCGATCGGCCCCGATAACTTCCGGCTCGGGTGCACGCCGATCGTCAACCTATTCCAGAAGACCGCTGAGCCGATCCGCCTGGACCATTACAATCTCGAGTACCGGATCATACCCGATGTGCGGCGGGAGGCGACAACGGAGATCCACTCGATTCTTTCCGTTTCGGCCTCGGCAAATCCGCAAGAGCCAGCGCAGATCTACGAACCGTTCTACGCCTTCCGTCACTCGTGGACGGGACGCGAACCACAAGCCTTCTGGCTGGCACGCCGCGTTGCCGCCGAGCGACCTGACCTGCGCGGAACCGATCTCTACCTTTCGTTTATCGATTTGGGCTTCAACCCCGTCGAGCCGGGCGACCACGCAGTCTTCGCGCACAGTCTATGTACCAACCGCTGGATGGCCCATCAACTTCCTGATCGCGCCGTATTGAACATTGAGAATGCCGCTCCCGTGATGAGCATCTATTGCCTCGGCAAACCGACGCCTCCGCGTTATCCGCCACTGGGAGGCGCCGCCCTATGGCGGCTCGTTTCGAGCCTGACGTTAAATTTTGTATCGCTGGCCGGGGAGGCGGATGGACTGGAAGCCCTTCGCGAGATTCTGCGGTTGTATGCACTGAGCGAAAGTGCGGCAGTAGAACAGGAGATCGAAGGCATCCAGGAAATGCAGGTGCGCAAGGTAGTCCGCCACTGTGGCGAGGAAGCATGGCGAGGGTTTCGCCGCGGCAACGAGGTTACCTTTTCGTTCGATCCTCTAAAGTTCGCCGGGGGCAGCGCGCTGCTTCTGGCCAATGTGCTGCGTCACTTCCTGGCGCTGTATTCGTCGGTCAACACCTTCACTGAAGTTGTGGCCCGGCGCACGGGCTTTCATGGAGAGTGGATGCGCTGGAAACCGCTTGCAGGCAGCGAGGTGGTTCTTTGAGCGCGCAGGAAATGCCAGTTGCCATGGCAGCGGAGAGCGACCTGAGGTTCGGTTCGGGTGCCACTGCCTGCGACCGGCTGTTTTTTGCAGGCAGCGCATTCGACTTCTATCAGGCGGTTCGGCTGCTTGCTGTGCTCTATGGCGATTCCTGCGGGAATATCGAATCCGTACCGGTGCGTCTTCGCTCACAGATGGGATTCAACTTTGCAGGCGCGGATGTTGAGCGCATTGAGCCTCCCACTGCTAGTTGTTCCTTTCCCTCTCTGATCGTCAATTTTCTGGGGCTGGCTGGCGCACAGGGACCGCTTCCAACAGCCTACACACCGCAATTGCTACGGGATGAAGCAGGCGCCCTGCGCGATTTTCTCGACATCTTCCATCATCGGCTGCTTTGGCTGGTTTACCGCATTCACGCGGCGCATCATCCAGAGCTCACACTAGCTGAGCCGTGGAAGGGTCAATGCGCAAACGAAATCTTTGCGTTGATCGGGCTGGGCCGAGATCCGGACGCAGCCACGCGCAACGCACTCGGCGGACAAGGGAAAGCTTCGGTGCCAGATCAGGCACTGCTCGAATTTAGCGGTCTGCTCGCACATCGACCGCGTTCGGCCTCGGGACTAAAGCAATTGTTGAGCGAATATTTCCATGTCCCGGTGGAAGTCCGGCAGTTTGCCGGCGGTTGGTACGTCCTGGAGGAAGAGCAGTGGACGCGGATCGGCGTCAACTCCGGCCAGAATCGGATACTTGGATCGGACGTGGTGTTGGGCAAGCGTGTCTGGGATGAACACGCCGGAGTTTCCATTCGGCTGGGACCACTCGATCTCGGTGCCTTCACCAGCTTCTTGCCGGAGGGACCAGCTCATCGCGCGCTTTGCAATCTGGCGCGCTTCTATCTCAATGACGAGTTCGACATCTCGCTCGAACTGGTTCTTAAAGGAGATCAGATTCCCGAAACGCTTCTGTGGGACAGCGAACCCAATCCGGCGCTTCGTCAGGCGTCCCTGGGTCAACTTGCGTGGTTGCGGACGCCGGCCCTGCCATTGCATCCCCCCTCCGCAGCGAGCGCGCCAGGGGGTGGCGAATAGCCATGGTTACTCAAGCCGCGCTGCCGGCCCAGATCACGACGCCTTTGGGCGCCGACAAGCTGCTTGTCCGCAGCTATCGCGGAGAGGAAGCGATCTCCGGGCTCTTCCGCTACGATTTGGAGCTGTATTCGCAGGAGTCGGATCTCGACTTTACTCAGATCGTCGGGAAATCGGCGACGCTCCAAGTGCAGCTTGCCGACGGTAGTTGGCAGTACTTCAATGGGCTAGTGGGCAGGTTTACGCAAGCCGGCAGGGATAGCCGTTTCACGACGTATCTTGCCGAGTTGCATCCGTGGCTGTGGATGCTCACGATGAGCGCTTCCTGCCAGATATTCCAGAACATGAGCACGCTTGAGATCGTCAAAAAAGTGTTCTCGGATCTCGGCTTCAGCGATTTCTCCGACAAAACCACTGGAAGTTACTCCAAACGCGAATTCTGCGTTCAGTACCGCGAGACGGCATTCGATTTTGTCAGCAGACTTCTCGAAGAGGAGGGGATCCCCTACTATTTCACGCACAATTCATCGAGCCACACTATGGTCCTTGTTGACGACACAAGCTCGTGGGGCACGAGTGCAGGCCCGACTACTGTGCGTTATGCGGGCCAAGGGCTAACTTACGGCGCCGATGACGCGGTAACCGATTGCGCTCTGGAACAGGGAGTCATGGTTGGCGAGTTCAAGTCCGACGACTACAGTTTCACCATCCCATCGACGCAGTTGCTCGCGCTGGCCAGCGGCAGCGACACCAGCAAATCGATCTATGACTACCCGGGCCTCTACGCCACGCAGAGCGATGGCGAGACAATCGCAGGCCGCCGTTTGGCAGCGCTCCAGGCGGAAGGAAAAACTCTGCGAGGATCGAGTCTCTGCCGCGGTTTTCACGCCGGGGACAAATTCACGCTGGCCAATCATTACCGCTCCGACGTGAACGCGAGTTACGTCGTCCGCCGCATGGCTTTTCATGGCGAGCAGCATAACTACGGGAACTCCTTTGAAGCCTTTCCGGCTAATACCGAATTCCGTCCGCCAAGTATCACTCCGCGGCCTACCATTGCCGGCACACAGACTGCGCTCGTTGTCGGAAAATCGGGCGAAGAGATCTGGACGGACCAATATGGACGAGTAGTGGTTCAATTCCACTGGGACCAGCAAGGAACAAGCGATGAGAAGAGCTCCTGTTGGATTCGCGTAGCGCAAGGATGGGCTGGCAACGCCTGGGGAAGCATCTTTATTCCCCGGATTGGGCAAGAGGTCATTGTCTCGTTCCTCGAGGGCAATCCTGACCGGCCGCTTATCACCGGCTGCGTATACAACGCGCAACAAGTAGTTCCCTATACGCTACCCGACAACCAGACTAGAAGTACGATCAAGACCAACTCTTCGAAAGGCGGTTCGGGATTCAATGAGATTCGCTTCGAGGACAAAGCCGGTTCCGAAGAAATCTTCATGCAGGCGCAGAAAGATCTGAACGTATCCGTGCTGAATAACTCGAGCATTACCGTAGCCGGAACGCGCAGCCTGAGTATTACCGGCAACGAAACTCACAATAACAAGGCCGATTACACCTCGACCGTCTCCGGTAACTTCAAGTCGACCGTGTCAGGTAATTTCACGATCAAAGTAGACGGGAATCTATCGATCGAGGCTAGCGGCAGCGTGAGCTTCAAGTCGGGTACGGATTTCACCAGCCAGGCGGGAACTTCGCTGACCAACAAATCGGGAACCGATCTGGTGAACGATGCCGGAGTCAGCCTCACAAATAAGGCGGCTGCTTCGCAAACCGTGGATGGTGGAGGAATGCTCACAGTAAAGGGCGGCATGGTCAAGATCAACTGATCGATTCGAATTGAGTTCGAGTCTGCGGCTCACTCGCTGCCAGGAGCCGCATGGAGAATGATGATGGCTCTTCAGGTATGCATGGGCGCAAGTATGATGTGCAGTTTCGGCGTCGCGCCATCTACGCTTGTGGTGATGCCGGAAAACCGTACCCTTACCGGAACGCCGGCCGCCACCATCATGGACTCAAAGCCCATCGTCAATATCCCTCCATTTGGAATGTGCTCTTCGCTCGCCAATCCCACCGTAGCTTCAGCCACTGCTGCGGCACTCGGCGTGCTAACCCCTATGCCCTGCGTTCCGGTAACGCCGAGCCCGTGGGTGCCCGGTGCACCCACGGTCCTCATCGGGAACATGCCGGCTCTCGATTCGAATTGTAAGCTGATGTGCAACTGGGGCGGAGTCATTCAAATTACCAGCCCAGGTCAGACAACCGTGGAGATTCCATGAGCGATACATTCAAGGTAGAGTTGAGCCGCGCACGCGCCATCGCGATTTGTGTTTGTGCGGCGGGTGCATGTGTCCTGCTTTTCGTGGCTGGAACCGCATCGGGCTTGCTGATGGCTTCAAATATTGGGGGGCTGCCGATAGCGCAGTCTACGCCTGTGCAGCCTCAGTACAAGCCCGTTCCCGCCGCAGAAAAGACAGGGAGTGCTACGGTCCTTGACGAAAACACATTGCAGACGACCGACAGCTTCGCGGAACAATCAGGAAACCCGCCATCGCTCGCGGTGCTCTCTGCCGCTCCCACATCCGCTGCGCCGCTTACGCCCACTCCAGAGAAGATGCCAAGCCCAATTCCAGCTCCATCACAAGCCCCTGTCGGTACTTCCGAGGCGGCTGCTGAGCCTTCGCAGAGCGGGTCGGGTTATGGGATTCCGCTCGCAGTAAAGGTCTGCTCTTTCTCGACACAGGCGGGCGCCGACAATCTTGCCTCGCTGCTGGAATCGAGGGGATATCACGCATCGGTGACCCGCGCATTCGGAGCCGAGGACCACCTCTGGTATGTCGTTACCGTCGGTCCGTACAAGGAATGGAATGCGGCAACCAGCGCGGCTGCTCACGTCGCAATTATTGCAAATGTGCAGCCGGTGGTCGCCCAGCTACACTGACCGCCGACCGAGATTCCAAGGTTTCGCGCGGGTGCCAGCAGTTAGAGTCTCAGCGCCAACCAGGTAGGATGCGTGGCCTGGCGATACCAGACAGGCGTGCCTGCATGATGCCGACCGCAGTCTTCCCTTGCGCTACGGATGACTCTGCCGCGGGTTCCGTTCGCGGCTTGGTGTGCTGTCCCTTCAGCACTGCGTCATACGAATAGAAATGTTCCATCGGCAATCCAGCCTGCGTGGCATGTGCGGCATCAGGCCGGTAATTGCCGCTGCCGTTGCTCCACCATTCCAGGTTTCCGTTATTGAAATACGCCTCGCCCGCATACAGGACTGGCTTGCCCTGCGAAAGAGAAGGATGCCGGAAGCGCTGATGCATCAGCATCTCCCCGTCGGTGGTGGTTACAAAAACAAAGCGGGAATTGGGAACATACTGGCCGTGCTCGCGCCCGCGGCTCATGCGGTAGTGGCCTACAAATTCGCGCAATTTAAAGACCTGTTCCCGGTCCACTGGCAAGGCGGCCGCCGGGTTCAGGTTTGGATATATCTTGGGGATCCCGCTATGTCTCATGGTCTTAACCGCAACCGCTTATGCCTGCTTCATTCTAGCCTTTTCGAAATTGGAGAAAAAAGCTCTATTTTGGGGTGATTTCGGTATAAACTTTTTTCGTGCAGACTACGGTCGGTTTTCCATCCGGGAACTACTCGTCTTCCGCGCCACCCCCGGCGCGGGTCGTGCAGCCGTTTATGGGCTGGGGGCGGGGTATTGCCCTGCAAGGAGCGTTCCCAGTCCGTGTCGCCAGTCCGGCTGGCAGCGCTGTTCAGCAAAAAAAAGCGGTTCAGCGGAAACCGAATTCTTCGGCATTTCAAGTTGATCTTCGGCCCAAATCCGGCGGCTGGCCGCTGCCACGCGACGTGCAAGCCAAGATGGAGGCGGCATTTAAGACCAGCTTCTCCGATGTGCGCGTGCACGTAGGACCGGAGGCGGGCTCGATTGGAGCCGTCGCTTTCACATGGGGAACGGACATTCACTTCGCGCCCGGCCAATACAATCCGCATACGCCGCACGGACAATTCCTGTTAGGCCACGAGTTGGCGCACGTGGTACAGCAACGCGCCGGCCGTGTTGCCAACCCATTTGGCGGCGGCGTAGCCGTGGTGCAGGATCACGCGCTTGAAGCCGAGGCGGATCGGCTGGGTCAAATGGCCTCGGCTTTTCGCGCGGCGCAAGCTTCTTCTTCAGCGGCTCCTTCGACGGCATCGTCGTGCGCTTCCAATGCCATCAACTGCAAGCCGGCCGTACAGGCTCGTTACATGGAGATGGCGCCGGCGCCAATCCAGAACGGCTGGGCGATCCGCATCGCCGCGCAGGGCCAGGGGCAGCCGGCCGGTTCGCTGCAAATGACGCGCCACGGCAAAGGTGTCTTCATCTCCGACCTCAAGGTCGCGCCAGGACATCGCCGCCACGGCGTCGCCGGGAAACTTTTGGACGCCGCCATGCGCACTGCCCGCTGCAATGGTCTTCCTGTGGCCCAGCTGGAGGCGCGGCCCGACAGCCCAGCCGACATCACGCCAGGCGCGCTGCAGATGTTGTACCAGGGCTACGGGTTCCGCATGAGCGGCCTTTCGCCGCGCGGTAACCCACTGATGGAGCGTAGAAGCTGACCAGCACTTTCGAACGTTTGCGCTGGAGGCAGGAAGTGCCCGTCAAACCACCCGTGTATTGACCAAACAACGCGCTGCCGGCTTTACCAAAGACGGGACCGTCGGCATACGAAACTGGTCGGCGGCGAGTGTAGATTTGTCCGGCCCGCCAAAGATTCGATACGGTCGATGACGGGCAGGAACGGCAGTTTCCCCATCAGTTGAACAACGTCGCGGGGAGTGAAGTGTTCACCAGCTTTTTTGTTGTTCTCTTCGTTGAATCGGCGGATGATCTCCTCGAACACGGTCCCCATGCCGTGATTGTCGAGCGCAGGGAGCTTGATGTGCCCGTCGGAATCCTTAACCGGCAATGGCGAGAGATTCACCTTCGGGTCGAAGAAGTCTTCCGGCAAGCGCTGCCCGGCGGCGCTCGATTTGAGCTGCGTCAGAGTGAAGTCTGAGACGTTGTAGAAGGCCGGCCCTGCCGCCAAGCGCAGTGCGCCGCCCTGCTCCGCGAGGTTGTTCTCATCGAGGAAGTGGTGACGGCATTACCGGGGCGGCTGCCACCGATCCAATTCTGGCTGCGGCGGAACTCGCCGGGCTGCTTGCCGCTACCACGTCCCTTGGAGAGCAGAATCTGGTGAATCTCCCGAATCAGACGCAGGCTCAGCGGAAACCCAGAGCGCATTCGCTCCAAACCGTGGTTCATCGCCGCAATACAGTTCGAGACCTCCTGCACGTCCTCGATGGGTGCACCGGGCGCCTCATCGTTCTCGTAAAGCACGAGGTCTGAGAGCGACGATTGCGTGCCCTCGATCTGTGAAGAGAGCACGGCCTCTTTGCGAACATAGGTGTAGAGGAGCAGGGAAAGATCTGGCAAGAGCAATGTCAGTCCATCGAGTCTGCCAATGGCCTGGTTGGTTTGCTCCAGTAAAATCTGGAAGCGTGCTAGATTTATTGGCGGATCGGGCGGCAATGGCGGAGGCACGAACGCGCGAACAGTCTCGCCCTGAAACTGCTTGACGACATAGCGTCCTTGCCGGGCAGCGTGATCTGTATCTGGCACGGAATCTTTTCGTTGATTTTTCTGTAACAAATGGATCGATCATTATCGTTTAGTTGGCAATGGAAAGGACCTCAAAATTCCGGAGAACACACCGGGCGGAGAAGCTGTTTCAAAGGGGAGTAGCAGTGGAGAAATGTTGGCATCATAGATTAATGCGTTTTGTATGTGATTTAAAATAAATTACTTATTAAGTATTCTGGCTCCTCAGGTAGGACTCGAACCTACAACCCTTCGGTTAACAGCCGAATGCTCTGCCATTGAGCTACTGAGGAGTGCGTGGCGCTGGATTGTCCATACTTAAGTTAGCAGAGCCCGGCGGAGGCGTCAAAGGTGGCAAAAACGCGAGAACCAACAGATCGGCGCGGCCCGCCGAAGGGTCCTGATCGACTCACCCCCAAGTGAATTCGATGGGAATCTGGACGTCAGGGTGCAGGCTTTTGTGCACTGGACAGGTATGAGCGGCGCGTTCGAGTTTTTCCCTGTCTGCCGCGCTCGGCGCACCGGGCAGATGGATTCTGACCGCCAGCCGGGCAATCCTTCTGGGCAGCGTTGCCGTCATCTCCTTTTTTACCGTCGCCGTGGCGCCGGAGATGTCGATATTCAGCGTGCGTGCCGCGATTCCCATGATGGTGAGCATGCAACTGCCGAGCGCAGTTGCTACCAGATCGGTGGGAGAGAAGCTTTCACCGCGGCCCTGATTGTCTTTGGGGGCGTCGGTCGAGAGCTCCACACCGGAGGGGCCGTGGGTTGCCTTGCAGTGCAGCTCTCCTTGATACTCGACTTGAATGCTGACCATGATTCTTCCTTTAATAATGCAGCGGAAAACAGAAACGCTGCATAACAGGTTGCTTTTCTCTATCCACGATAACCCAAAATCATAGGAGAAGAATGAAGCTCGAAATCCCTGCAGGCAACTTTTGCGCCTATCTCTTCGATTGCGACGGCACCATCGTGGATTCGATGCCGCTGCACTACATCGCCTGGAAGAAGGCGCTCGGCGAGTGGGGCGGCACCTTCGACGAGAAACTATTTTACGCGTGGGGCGGCAAGCCGACGCGCGAGATCATTGCCGATCTGAACCAGATGCAGGGGCTGGCGATGCCAGTTGAAACCGTAGCCGTGCGCAAGGAGGACATCTACTTCTCGCTGCTGCCGCAGTTGCAGCCCGTGCCTGAGGTGCTCGAGCACATCGAGGCGCAGTACGGCCGCATCCCTTTCGCCGTGGTTTCGGGCAGCAACCGTGAATCGGTGAAGAAGTCGCTGACCGCCGTCGGCCTTTTGGACCGCTTCCCTATACTCGTCGGCCACGAAGACTACCCGCGCTCGAAACCAGCGCCCGACGCCTTTCTTTTGGCGGCCGAGCGGCTGGGCGTGGCGCCGCGGGACTGCCTGGTGTTTGAAGACACGGATATGGGAATCGCGGGAGCCACCGCGGCGGGAATGGCTTCGGTGCGCGTTCCGCAGCCGCTAGAGCGCCGGAATGGAACTGCGCCAGGTACAAAGCAGAGGCGCGAATAAGCCGGTTTGGATCGTCAATACAAGAGCACCGCTACACGATATGACATGAACGCACCGTTATTCTCCTGCGCTGGGCAGCTACCCACGGCGGCCTGGCGGTACTTTCCCGAGCGCAAGCGACTTGAAAGCTCTGGCGGGAGTTGCGAGAGATCGGAGTTCTGCCAGCGAATCATCCACACCGGAGGCGCTCCCGATTCGGGCGGCAGAACGCTGTTGTTCTCGCACATCGATCTTGCCGTTGCCGAATCGGGCAGAATGGAAACGCCGCTGGCGCGCACCAGCGACGCCACGCGCGCCTCGATCTGGGCGGGGCTGAGAGATCTAACTGCGGCGCTGTAGTCGGCCACGGCGTAGAGCACGCCGCGCGTGTAGACGAGCGCAATGCCAACGTGGTCCACCGCAGGGTTGAGCATGTTTGCGCGATGGCCTGGCGAGTGCATCCATCCGTCGTGAATCGTTCTCGCCGTGGGGGCCACCGCAACGTTCTCCTCGATCAGGCTGAAGTGCGCGCCAGACTGTGCCGCGCGTGCGGCGACATCAGGCTCGCCGCCGTAACGATGCGCGATCGGGCCCTCGGCCGCCATGCGCCGGCAGTGCTGGAGCGCCGCCGCGGCTAGCGCCGGATCCCATTGCAGGCTTGGCACGCCGGCCTGCGCACGCGCCTGGTTGCCCAACGTGAAGACCTGCCCTACGGCGCTGCGCAGGTCAGCTGCATTGGAACCTGCTGCAGTTGCGCCGTATTGCGGGTATTGCTGCGCGTTTAGGCTCCGCGGCACCGCTGCCACGGTCGCAAGCACCCCAACCAAAACCACAGAATGAGCTTTCATACTCGATTCAACCCGGAATGGGCGCGCTTGTCGCTGTATTCTGACGTTGCGCATGATTGTCTCACTTACCACGATCTTTGGACGGCTTCGGTTTCACCTCGAGCGCCAGCCGCTGGCGGTGGCCGGCGTAGTTTTGCTCTCGGTTTTCGTGGTGTGCGGACTGGCTGCGCCCTGGCTTGCGCCGTACAATCCTGCGTCGATCGATCTTATACACCGGCTCCAGGAGCCGTCGGCCACGCACTGGGCTGGAACCGATGAGCTGGGCCGCGACATTCTGGCGCGCCTGCTGTGGGGTGCGCGGCTTTCGCTCGCCGTTTCTGTTACGGTGGTTGCGGTTTCGCTGGCGCTGGGGCTCATGATCGGCGGCATCGCGGGGTATGTGGGCGGATGGGTGGATACTGCGCTGACCACTTTTGCAATGAATACTTTTCAGGCGCTGCCAGGAATCCTGCTCGCGATTGCGTTTGCTGCGTTTCTCGGGCCAGGATTTACGAATCTGGTTCTTGCGCTGGCCATCGGGGGATGGGCCGGGTATGCGCGGCTGGTCCGCGCGCAGGTGATGGCGGTGCGGCAGCGCGAGTACGTCGACGCTGCGCGCGCCCTCGGAGCGGGACCGTTGCGCATTTTCTTTCGGCATATTTTGCCGAATATTGTGCAGCCGGTACTGGTGCAGGCGGCGATCGGCATGGCCGGAGTAATTCTGGCCGAGGCGACTCTATCGTTTCTCGGGCTCGGCATTCCTCCGCCGGCGCCGAGCTGGGGATCGATGATCAACGACGCGCGGCTGCATCTGTTCGACTCGCCGCATCTTGTGCTCTTCCCTGCTGCTGCTGTTGCCGGGGCCGTGCTCGGTTTTAACTTCGTCGGCGACGCGCTGCGCGATCAGCTCGACCCGCGCACTCGGCTGGAGCTGGGACTTTAACGATTCAATACGATTCCGGTACCCCCCACCTCCTACCCTTTGGGGGGTTAAATTCTTTGCTTTGTTGGGGTTATACCCCTCACAAGGTACGCTAAGTCACTGAAACTAAAAGGGTTATAATCTAAAATCTTCTAAAATAAGGGTTTAGCTGCTAGATTTTGTCAAGCTTTCTGGCTGATTCGCGGAAGTGGACAAAAACCACGGCTTGGAAACTGCTCCGGCTCTGACTGCGCTGCCCACCAATTTGTTCAGCCTGAAACCAGTGTAGCGAGTTTGAAGAAATTACCGGCAAATGAGGCCAGGATTTTTGCGGATGTTTTGGAGGGATTGCAAAGGCACCGCGCTGGCTCCGCTTATTCTGATGGGATGAAACTCGGCATCGTCAGCGACACACACGGATTGTTGCGGCCCGAAGTTGCGCCTGCGCTTAAAGGCGTGGACCAGATTTTGCATCTTGGCGACGTCGGCAGACCTTCGGTCGTTCAAGCTTTGGAGGAGATTGCACCCGTAACAGCAGTCCGCGGCAATGTGGACCGCGAGGGCGCGTGCGCCAAGCTGCCGGAGACTGAAGTGGTGCTCGTAAATGGCGTCTACATTTATATGCTGCACGACCTCAAGACGCTGCATCTCGATCCTGCGGCGGCGAAGTTTGCGGCGGTGCTGCACGGACACACGCACGTGCCGAACTTCTATACGAAAAAGGGCGTGCTCTATTTCAATCCGGGCTCGTGCGGACCGCGTCGGTTTGAGCTGCCGGTCTCCCTCGGCATGCTCACGGTCAATGCAAAGGGAGTACTGCAACCGGAAATTCGCCTTCTGCCTATCGATTTCCACAAATAAGTGGTCACGGCCGATCTCCTACTGCGCCTTGACGTGGCGCCGTCCAAGGCAGATATGTCTATTCGTCTCGCTGCCATAATGTGTCCCCGTCAGGAAACGTCTGCACGCACTTATATGAGCTATGAAGATAGTCCCGGACGGGAGAAATAGAGTCAATGCAGGGACGGTCAGGATGACAGTCCCGGTCCAATAACTCTGTCCAAAGAATGTAATGGACTGCCTTCGATTGGAGTTGCCGAACAGTTAAGGGAATATCCTCATCGTGAGGAATATCGAAGCGCGCCACGCTCGAGACGTACAGCGGATTCCTCAACTGGAGTGGAAGGTATACTCCGGGCCAGCCCGCTTGAAAGAAATCCTCTCCCGGATGTGTCCGCTGCGCAATCCAGTGCAGCTTCTCGTAAGACTCGGGAGTAGTGGCGAGCATCCCTCCCGGCAGTTTACCTTCCGCTGAATTCACGGCATGAATTGAAATTACCTGTTGAACGCCACAGCCAAGCACCAAAACCGACACGAGAGTGTAGGCAAAGGATTTTATCCGCAGCCATTCGGAAAGTATCCAAACGGATAAGATAATGCCCGGTAGAGAAACCGCATAAAGGCGGAGCCAGTTGATTGCCGTAGCCACTTCCACCATCAGGAGGAATCCGGTGAGAGCCAGCAAAGCAACGCGCTCCCGTGGAAAGGAGCGGGTTTTTCGGAAACAACAGAGCCATACAGCCATGCAGTAGGCGGCCGGCAGCAGGATGTACATGGGTAGATATGGAGCAGTCTTGAAAAAGTCACTCCTCGTTAGAGATTTGCCTAAATCGAGCAACCAACTGTCAGAGAGATGGCCGGGATACCTCAATACATAAATCACCTGGCAGTACCAGACCTTCTGCCAGCCAACTTGAGCGATGAAATAGCTGTTAAAAAGCATTAACGGAATGCCAAATCCCAGAAACAATACGCCCAGGTCCTGAGCAACGTGTCCGGAATTGTCTTTCGCACCAAAACGCTTGCAAAGCAAAAAGAGACAAACTGCTACAAGCGCGACTCCCCCATGGACTTGATTAAAGAAGGCAGCCAACGCAAGGAGTGTCCCGGCTGCGGTCAATCTTGCGCGGCTTGCCCCAGTCGCCAGAAGATTTACAGCTGCGGAAATCGCCAGAACTGCGAACCAATGATTCGTGCCATTGATGGCCTTACCATAGACGAGAACAATAAATACAGCAGTCGTGAGACAGGCGAGGGATCTCCTCATGAGCTTCGCCGATAAAGAAAAACATACCCATGCAAAAGCGATGCCCAGAGCTAAAACGGTTACATTTGTCGTCCAGACATGCGTTCCGAAGACACTAAAGATAGCGGCATAGACAAGATCGGTGCCAGGCGGCGTGTAACGGAAGTAATCCTGATAAATATGGTCGCCTGCGAGGAGACGCATTCCGTTCATCCAAAAGTAGTCCTGGTCTCCGCTTAATAGGAACGGAATATTGTGCAAAGTAAAGAGCCTGAGGTAGAGATAAATTGCAGTCCCGAACAAGGTAGAAATGAGCCACCAATTGGGTTTGAGCTTGTCGGCGCGCAGGAATGTTAGGGCCGGGGAATCTGCGGGCACGGAATCCTGCACAAGTTGCATCGTAGCTCCGGGACGGACGCCAAAACCGATCTGCCAACCCGATTTACCTTATCAAAAGCTCCAATTCACATGGTTACGGCACTATCTCATTTTCGTCAGAGTTTTATCTCCATTGAACCGGGATAGAGTTTGCTGCGGCATTCCAGGATGCAAATCTCATCCCCTCATGCGCGGATTGATCCAGGCGTAGACTACGTCGGTCATGAAGTTCACGAGCACGTAGGTGAGGCCGATGGCGAGGAGGCAGCCTTGCAC
>JBAWFY010000659.1:0-2623 GCA_049592335.1 Occallatibacter sp. | reverse complement strand
CGCGCAGGAGATGCTGGACTGGGTGCACGGCAAGCTTCTCGTCAAATCGGGCTTCGAACTCGACCATAACTCCGACGCAACCAGCCTCCTGCGCAACCAGACCGGAACTTATCACTACGCGACGGTGGCCAATTTCATCTCCGATGCTCTGGCGTTTGAGAAGTATGGATTCGCCGATGCGCTCGACCCCGCGAACCCACACAACTGCGACGCAACGGGTCATGCCTGGTACTCCTCGAACGGCCAGCTCATGGGCCTGGGCGCGATGCCGTGCTATTCCTCTTATTCGCAGATGATGGGCCCGACGAATTGGCAGTTGAGCACCAACGACTGGGCGGGCTATACCACCGCGCAATGGCAGGTGAGCAAGTTCGCCGTCGTTTCCGGCGGGTTGCGCTGGGAGCGCGAGCAGTTGCCACCAGCCTTCGCGAAACTTGAGAATCCACAGCTTCCATTCACCGAGAAACTGCCCGCGTTGGGAAATAACTGGGGTCCGCGGGTAAGCGTTGCCATGGGCAGCGCGAAAGGCCGCTGGCCGCTGCTGCGATTGGGCTACGGCATGTATTACGGCCGCGTAGAAAACTCAACCATCGAGACCGCTCTGACGCAGACGGGCTCGCCCAACGGCGATCAATATGTCTTCCTGCGGCCCCAAGACGACTGCCAGTACTGTGCCGGCGGTGCGCCTCCGTTCCCGCATGTTCTTGCCGGCCAACCCGCGAGCGTTGTCAAGCCGGGAGCAGTCGGCTTCGCGCCTAACTTCCGCAATCCCGAGGTGCACCAAGCTGTCGCCTCGGTGGAACAGATGCTCCCCGGCGGCGTGATGCTGACCGCGGGCGGCATGCTCAACCTGGGCCGCAGGTTGCCGGTTCCCATCGACACGAACGTGAACTTGAGCATGAGCAGCACAGTGAATGGCGGAATCACCTACAGTGTGTGCGACCAGGCTCCCTACAATCCCCCGGGCACCAACTCCAACGGACAATCGAGCAACACGGGCAGCAAGTGCGCAAACCTGGGGCAGGGCCCCATCAAGACCGCGACGATTACGATTCCATACTTCTATGCGTCGTGGCCGGGAAGCCAGAGTGCGGGGATTTGCCCGTACTATACGCCGGGGTCAGGCGACGTCCTGCTGGGGCGGCTTTGCCCCGACTACCAGGCCATTACGCAAATCACGAGCAAGGCAAACTCCACCTACGAAGCGGCGACAATCAAGCTGGTGCGATATGGCCGCCGCGGCCTGAGTTTCCACGCTCACTACACCTACGCGCATGCGGCGGACTGGAACCCGGACGGAGTGACGCTCGCGCCGGAGAGCAATGTTGTGGACCCGAACCCGGCCAATTTCAGCCAGGAATACGGGACTAGCGACCTGGATGTGCGCCACTCGGCCGCGGCGATGGCAATCTACGAGGCGCCATGGAAACTGCATAACATGCGAGGGCGATTGGCCAACGGCTGGATGCTCTCCGGAATCGGGCAGTTTCGCAGCGGGTTGCCTTATTCCATGCGCATCACGGGAACGATGCCCGAGGACTTCACCTCAAACGGCGCCGCCATCACGGGTCTCGGTCCGAGCCTGAACGGCTACGGCGGCGATAACCGCTATCCCTTCCTACCGCGCAATACCTTCCGCAATCCCGATACATGGAAGGGCGATCTCCGCCTGGGCAAGCGCATCGACCTTGGCGAGATGCGACAGCTTGAAATCCTGGCGGAAACTTTCAATCTCTTCAATCACGAAAACGTGACCGAAATTGAAACCACCGGCTACGTCATCGAGAATGGTGCTCCGCCAAGCTCACTGGGCGGCTCGGCAACGCCGCCGTCACTCAATTTCCTCACCGGTCTCTACGTGAACCCGAAGACCGGTATTGCCAGCCCAGCGTTCGGAAAGCCGCTGAACATCAACGGCACAAATTTTTATCGCGAGCGGCAATTTCAGTTTGGGGTGAGGATGAGATTCTAAAGCGGAAATTGGTTGCGTACAAATTGCAAAGCTTGTTCTGTCGTCGCGATCACGCCCTCTAACTGTGCATCTTCGGCGGCGCGCAGCATCTCCTTGAAACCTGCGCCCGGCTTGTATCCAGCGGCAATCAGCTCCCGCCCTGTGAGCAGCGGCTTTGGCCGCACGGTCTCCTCCGGCATCGACGAGAAGCGATCGCGCACGTAATTCCAATTCTCCAGATTGCCGCTCCCGGCCATGCAATCCATGCGATGCAAGGTCAGGTGCTCGTCGAAGCGCTCGAGGCGGAAGAAGCGCTTGAGGGTGGAGGTTTTCATCCTTTGCGTGTCCATGAAACGCATGTGGTTCTCGATGAGCGCTAGGATTTGCCGCGTTTCTTCATTTGAGAAGCGAAAGCGACGGCAGATCTCCGCGCCCATGGCAACGCCGATCTCCACGTGCCCGTCGAAGCGGATGCGATCCTGGGCGCGGCGGAAGGTTGGCGGCTTGCCTACATCATGCAGCAGCGCGCCCCACGCCAAAGTCATTGAGCACTGCGGCGGCAATTGTTCGAGCAGCATGAGCGTGTGCGTCCATACGTCGCCTTCGGGGTGGTACTGCGGCGGCTGTTCCACGCCTTTCATCTGCGCAATCTCCGGCAACACCTCGGCGAGC
>JBAWFY010000658.1:0-7893 GCA_049592335.1 Occallatibacter sp. | reverse complement strand
GTCAGGCCGGCCACGCGATTGATGGCCACCAGCCCAAGGCCCAGCATGAGCAGCCACTTTCGCGGCCGCACCAGCTTCCAGATTTCGGGCAGCGCCTTGCGGAAGTCGGTTTTTTTGTTGAGCACATCCGCGCTCGCGCTCGCGCGGCGCCCGTGCGGCGAACGCTCAGCGCGCGCACTCATGCCCATTCCAGCGCCACGAAATCCACCCATCGGTTAAGCCTGCCGCGCGCGGCGCGCCGCAATGAACGAGCGCACGCAAAGATTTACATAGATAAGGAGCATGATGGCCATAGCCAGTTTGGCCGCGAGTGCCTTCATGTCGGGATCGAGACCGGCCGAACGCGCTGCGCCATAGCCGCGCAGCGCTTCAACGAACGCGCCGATGCAGCCCAGCGCGCCAACTGTCACGTTGATGTGCATGAAAATCTTGCGGCGGCTCTCGCTGGGGCTGATGGCGAGCAATCCGCCCACGCCCAACGCCAGGCCCCACCACGTGGGAATCAGCGCCGTGGGGTGGGCGCTGCCCGTTCCGATATAGCCGATCAACCCCAAAACGATCAGCAAGACGCCGAAAATAATGGTCACTTTTGCCATGTGAGACCTCTCTTTGATGCATGGCAAGAATAACAGTTGCAAGGAACGTGATTACTGCCTTATCGCTGGATCCGCGCCGACCCGCCCTTGGCAAACGCCGTTACCTGGTCGAGCGTGGCCATGGTGGTATCGCCAATGAACGTGGTGAGCAATGCGCCGTGCGCCCAGCCAAGCTTCAACGCCTGCTCGGGTTCCTCGCCTTTGAGCAGACCATAAATAAAGCCCGCCGCAAAGCCATCTCCGCCGCCCACGCGATCGATCACGTCGAGCTCCGTCGTTGGCGCCACGTGGGTCTTGCCGTCGATCCAGGCCACTGCGCTCCAGCTATGCCGATTGGTCGAGTGCACTTCGCGTAGCGTGGTGGCCACGATCTTGACATGCGGATGTTTCCTGACCACGCTGTCGATCATGCCGAAGAACACGGCGGGATCGAGCTTGGACTTGGCGTGCACGTCGGGCCCGGGAATTCCGAGCCCCTTTTGCAGGTCCTCTTCGTTGCCGATGAGCACGTCCACGTTCTTCACGATAGAGGCGATCGTCTCGACGGCTTTTTCCGCACCGCCGGAAATCTTCCACAGTTTTTCCCTGAAGTTGAGATCGAACGAGGTGATAGCGCCGGCCGCTTTGGCCTCCTGCATCATCTCGGCCACGAGCGGGGCCGTCGTGGGCGAGAGCGCAGCAAAGATGCCGCCCGAGTGTACCCAGCGCACGCCGCCCGCAAAAATCTTCTTCCAGTCGAAGTCGCCGGGCTTGAGCATGGCGCCGGCTTCGTTGGCGCGGTTATAGAACACGACCGGAGGCCGCACGCCCGCGCCGCGATCGCTATACACCGTGGCCATGTTCGGGCCGGTAGCGCCGTTGTGCTCAAAGTGCTTGTAGATGGGACGCACGCCCATGGCGCGCACGCGTTCCGCGATCAGATCGCCAATTGGATAATCCACCATGGCCGATGCCAACGCGGTCTTCATCCTGAAGCAGTCTGAAAGATTGGCGGCCACGTTGAACTCGCCGCCGCTGACGTGAATCTTGCACTCAGTCGCCTTGCGAAAGGGAATAATGCCTGGATCCAAGCGGTGCACCAGGGAGCCCAAAGCCAAAAAATCCACCTCGCTACTTTCGCGGATATTCAACCCATATTTCATCGTTCTCGCTTTGCCTTCCCTTCAAAAGAATAAAGCTGATTTGAAAACTCAAAAACCGTACCCGTACGGCCAAGCTAGTAGCTAGTAGCTAGGAGCTAGAGGCTGCTTTCTTCACATCCGCAAGTACCTGCTCCGGCGCCCATTCGTTGCCGGGATAAAACTGCGCCACCTTGCCGTGCGCATCGATCAGCGTGGTGGAAAGCGTGTGTGTGATCGTGTCGTTTTCGCCGTGCGTGATGCCCACATCGAAAAACTTTGCCATCTCCAGCAACTCGGGCTGCGATGGCACGGCAAAATCCCAATGCGCAAACGCGTTCTTCGCATCGCTGCCGATGTATTCCGCGCCATAGGCGCGCAAGCGCTCGGGCGTGTCGTGTTCGGGATCGAAGCTCACGCAGAGCAGATGGGTTTTTGCATACAGCGAAGGATCTGCGGCCAATTGCTTATTGATGTTCGCGAAATTGCGCGTCACCAGAGGGCAAAAATTCGGCAGCGGGCAGCGCGTATAGATGAAGGTGACGAGCAACGTCCTGCCGCGAAACTGATCGAGATGGATCGCGCGCCCATCCTGATTGCGCAGCTTGAAATCGGGAACCGTGTCGCCCGGCGCGGGCACGTGATAGAAGACCGCAGGCTTGTAGTCCGGCTTTCCTTGCGCAATCACCACAATATGGTCGAGTAAAATGTCGGCGTCGGGATTCTCCGACACCAGCACGTCGGCTGTGATGGTGTCGCCGGGATGCAATTCGCTCAGGATACTCGGATCTTTGAGCTTGTAGGGCATGGTCATCGCATCCATGAAGCCGGGGATGGCTTCGTGATTCACGGTGACTTCGCCGGTTGCAGAGTTGGTTGAAACCACTTTGCCGCGCAGTTTGTAGACCTTGAATGCGGGCGCGGAAGAGCCTTGGGCATCGGGCTTGGGAGTGGGATGGCATCCCGCCACAGCAACGATGGCAAGAACGGCGCTGATCAGGAGAAGTCGCATTCTTTCCAGTGTACAACCGGTGGACTGACCACTGAAACCTGGGTACAAAGATCAGGGGTCATGTGGCACGACAAGGCATTTGCGGCGCTTTCCGCCGTCAGTCCCGGCGGGGGTATCCTTGGGCAAGGAGCCACCCGCTGCGCACTGTGAATTCTGAACTGCCATCCATCGATGCCTGGCTGCGCGACGGCGGCCTTGTCGTCACGGCCAGTGAGCGTGCCGCGCGGTCTGTTGCAGGTGGATTTCATCGCGCACGGCGCTCGGAAGGGCTTAAGGCCTGGCCTGCGCCCGATGTTCGCGACTGGCATTCTTTCGTCCGCGACGCCTGGGATGAGCGCATGACCGATGGGCGAATGGTGCTGAGCTCTTTTCAGGAGCATTCGCTGTGGGCTCGCATCGTAAAAGACTCGGCGCCGGCAGCCGTTGAGCTTGCCGGCGCTGCCGATCGCCTGGCCGCGCTGGCCATGGACGCCCATCATTTGCTATGCGCCTATGCCCCGCAATTTCTCAGTGACTTTGCGCGCATTGGGTGGGACCAGGACGCAGAAGCTTTCAGTTCCTGGCTGGCAGCCTTTCATCAAATCTGCCGCGACCGGAACCTCGTTAGCGCGGCGCGCCTCCCGCTGGAGTTGCGCGACTTGCTGACTGCGGAATCCTCGGAGCGTCCGCCGCTTGTTCTTATAGGTTTCGATCGCATCTTGCCCGCTCAGCAGGCGCTCTTTGCCGCATGGGGCGATAGCGATCACGTGCGCGAAGCGCCGCTCGGCTCGCCGGCATGGCAGATTGAATTTCACGCTACCGCGGATTCGGCGGCGGAGCTCGTTGCGTGCGCGCTGTGGTCGAAGGCGCAACTTCGAGCGAACCCGCGCGCTCGATTGCTCGTGGTCACACAGGACAGCCGTACACGCCGTGGCGAAATCGAGCGCGCGTTCCTGCGTTCTCTGGGCGCGAACGAGAATGAGCCAGGCGCAGCAAACCCTCTCGAGTTTTCGCTTGGCATTCCGCTCAATCAGGTAGAGCGGGCGCGTAGCGCACAACTCCTTTTGCACTGGCTCGGTAGTTCGATTGCAGAAAATGAACTCGATTGGCTTCTTGCGACAGGTCACATGGCTGCGTCGGCCGAAGAAACACGCGCCCTTCTCGCATTGATGCGCGCTTTGCGCCGCAAAGGGCTCGAGCGGCCGCGATGGACCCTTGCGGAATTCCTGCGCCAGCGGACGCAAGCGAAGCTGCCTGCCGGGTGGGTAACCCGCATGACGCGCGCCCGCGATCGTCTCCAGGAATTTTCGCGGCGATCGCAGTCTCCGCTGGCCTGGGCCGAGCTGGTTCCGCAATTGCTTGAGATGGTTGGCTGGCCTGGTGCGCGTCCCCTTACAAGCGCTGAGTTTCAGATTCTCCGCCGTTGGCAGCAGACGCTGGACGACTGCGCTTCGCTTGGCTTCGATGGCCGTCGAATTCCGGCGAGAGAGTTTTTCGCGTTTCTCGACCGCGCGCTGAGCGAGACTCTCTTTGCGCCGGAGTCCGAAGACGCACCCATTGTCATCGCCGGCCCTGCCGAGTCCGCGGGACTTACGGCTGACGCCATCTGGTTTCTCGGCGCGAGTGAAGAGGCGTGGCCGGCGGCGGGTGCAACGCATCCATTTCTTCCCATCGCCATCCAGCGCCAGGAAGAGATGCCGCACGCTTCGCACAAACTCGATTGGGATCTGGCCGGTGTGATGACGCGCCGGCTGCTTGCCTCGGCTCCCGATGTGCACTTCAGTTATGCGCGGCAAAATGAAGGAGGCGAAGCAAGGCCGTCGCGGATCGTCGCGCAATTGGCCGGATCAGCCAGCGAATTATCGCCGGAACTGATCGCCCCGTCCGTCCCCGAGCCGCTCACGTTTGACTTCGAAGATGCGACTCAGATTCCGTATCCACTGCGCGAGGTCGCGGGCGGCGCAAAGATTCTTACCGCGCAATCGCAGTGCGCCTTTAAGGCGTTCGCAATCGCGCGGCTCGGCGCGGACGTCTGGGATGCAGCCGAAGCTGGGCTTAGTGCTCCTGAGCGCGGTCTCCTGCTGCATGAGGTCATGCACTCGATCTGGAGCGGACCTCCAGATGGAATCCGCACGCACGCGGAGCTCCTTCAGAAAACAAATCGCCTGGAATCGTTTGTCGACGATCACGTGCAGCGCGTGATGCAGGAAAAAACACCCGGCCGTGCGCGCGAATGCATGCCTCCGCGATATTTAGAGCTCGAAACAACACGTCTTATCAGACTAGTAACTGAATGGCTCCGCTACGAATCCGCGCGCGTGCCGTTCACAGTCGCCGAAACCGAGTTCGACGCGCGGCCGTCGATCGCCGGGCTCGCGCTCAAGATTCGGCTTGACCGGATTGACGCGTTGAACGATGGATCATTGCTTGTCGTCGATTACAAGTCGGGCCTGGTCTCGCCCAAGGCTTGGGATCTGCCGCGGCCTGACGATGTGCAACTGCCGCTTTATGCCGGCTTCGCGCTCAAGGATGGAGAAGAAAGCTCAGGCGGGATGGTCTTCGCGCAGATTCGTTCCGGTAAAGGGATGGGATTCACTGGGCGCGTGAAGAAGGTACGGGAAACGCTCAGGAGTGATCTCAAATCGCAATCGGCCCTGGTGAAAAATCCGCTCAGCGACGCCGACCTCGCCGCATGGCGCGAGTACATAGAAAAGATGGCCCGCGATTTTCTAGCAGGGCGCGCGCAAACCGACCCGCGCGAGTACCCGAAGACCTGCGAGCGCTGCGGTCTCATGGGGCTATGCCGCATTCAGGAGAACCCACCCCAGGCCGAAGACGACATCGGCGACGATGAGGAGGAAGAGGCCGATGCCTGACCGGCAAAGAATACCTCCTCCTGACAATCTTCAGCGCCAGAGCGCGCTGGATGCCGAGCGTTCCGTACTGGTGCGCGCGCCCGCCGGCTCGGGCAAGACCGACCTGCTCACGCGGCGCTTTCTTCGCCTGCTCGGAGAAGTGAACGATCCCGGCGAGATCGTCGCGATCACGTTCACCAGGGCCGCGGCGGCCGAGATGCGCCATCGCATTCTCGTGGAGTTGGAGAAGGCCGCATCCGGCGCGGCACAAGAATCCGCGTCGGACGCCTTGTCTATGGCGTCGCTCGCGCAGCGGGCACTAGCACGCTCGCACGCCCTCGGATGGAATCTCATCGACCTTCCCGCGCAACTGCGCATCTCCACCATCGACTCTTTCTGCCGCGAGATCGCGATGCAGGAGCCGATTCTTTCCGGACTAGGCGGAACCTTCGAGATTCACGAGCAGCCGCAAGAGCTTTATCGCCGGGCCGCGCGCCGCACGATGGAACAGATCGGCAAAGGCGATGCGGTTTTGAGCACGGCCATCGAAAGGTTGCTTCTGTGGCGCGACAATAATTGGGCCGATCTCGAAAACCAGCTTGTCGACATGCTGGCAAAGCGCGATCAGTGGATGCACGAGACTTTGCTCGATCGCGCTCCGGACTGGGACGCGCTGCGCGAGCGGCTAGAGCGCCCCTTTGCGCACGAAATTGGCTTGGCTTTGGCCGGGCTCGAATTGCTGTTTGAACAAATCCCCAGCGGACTTGAAGAGGCGCATGAGCTGGCGCGATTTGCATGTGAGCAGAGCGGAGGCGCGCTACATAACGATCTTGCGGAACTCACCGATTTTCCCGTCGGCCCATTCGCAAACATCGACCAATTGGAAGAAGCGCGCCGCGCATACGTCTGCATCGCCGATCTGGTACTTACAAAGGACGGCTTCCGGCGGAAAGTCGACAAGCGGCATGGATTTCCCGCTGACGCAAAGAACGAAAAGAACCGGCTGGCTGCTCTCATTGCCGGGCTTGCCCAAGAACCGGCGTTCGCCATAGCTCTGGCAGCCGTCGGCGATCTGCCTTCCGCGCGCTACTCCGATGAGGATTGGGAGATTGTGCGGGCCTGCTTCATTCTCCTGCGCCACGCGGCCGGCGAGTTGCGTGTGGCCTTTGCGGAAGCGGGCCAGGCAGACTTTATTGAGATTGCACAGATTGCACAAAGGGCGCTCAAAGGCGAAGACGATTTGCCAAGCGATGCCGCGCAGGCTTTCGCTGACCGCATCCGCCACCTGCTGGTCGATGAGTTCCAGGACACAAGCCGCCGCCAGCACCGGCTGCTCGCGCATCTCATCGCCGCGTGGTCCGGGCGCGAAGGGCGAACATGTTTTGTCGTCGGCGATCCCATGCAGTCCATCTACGGATTTCGCGATGCCGACGCGGAGCTGTTTCCTCGCGTGGAAAGCCTCGGTCTTGAAGTCCCTGAAGATTTGCCGCTGCTCTTCGATGCAGTGCAGCTTTTTGCCAACTTCCGCAGTGCGCCTTCGCTGGTGAGTCCTCTCAATAGCATTTTCTCGGCCATTTTTGCCGAAGACGATGGCAGCGGCATCGATTTCGTACCGGCTCAATCGGCGCGAGACGGCGAAGCACAGGCCGGGCCGCAATTGATCGAAGGGTTGCAATCGCCCTTGCAGTTGCACCTCGCATTCATGCCCGCATTGCGCAGCCGTTCGGCACCTGAGGATCGCGAGTCGTTGGGGAAACAACGAGAGGCTGCGCTCGAAAAGCAAACGGACAAAGTCGTCGGTCTGATCCAGAGCCGGCTTCCGCGCATCGAGGCCGCTCGCGCGGCCGCCGAGAAATATCGTATTGCCGTGCTGGGACGGGCGCGCAGCGCGCTTGCGCCAATCGCCCGGGCGTTGCGCGAAGCCATGATCCCGTTTCGCGCTGTCGAACTCGAGCAGTTGCAGGACCGTCCGGAGATCGTCGATGGGCTCGCGCTGGTGCGCGCGCTTCTCAATCCCGAGGATCGCGTGGCCTGGCTGGGAGTTTTGCGCGCGCCGTGGTGCGGGCTCTCACTTGCCGACTTGCACACGCTCGCGAGCGCCGATGACGAAGAGCTGATGCTGCGTCCGATTCCAGATTTGTTTGCGGAGCGCGAGAGTTTGCTCAGCGAGGATGGCCGCATCGCCGTCGAGCGAGTTGTACGCGCCATTGAGTTCAGCGAGCGTCTGCATTCGATACGACCCGGCGCTTCGCTCGGAACGCGCATGGAGCAGGTTTGGCTGCGCATGGGCGGCGCGCAATGCGTGGATGCAGCGGCTCGTGCCAATCTCGACC
>JBAWFY010000657.1:0-8040 GCA_049592335.1 Occallatibacter sp. | reverse complement strand
TTTGGGAAGTGTGGCCGAAAAGAGCATGGGACCGGCGCGCAGGATGAATGTGGGATCGCTGGCCACAGGATCACGGCCAATCAGTTCCGCCTGAATCTGTACAAGCTGCCCGTCGAGATTACCGTTCAGGGCGTCGCCGGCCACGATCGGGCGCGGCGCCGGCGCGGAGAACTGACCCGTGGGGCGGAAAATCGCATCCTCAAGCGTGGGTTTGAACTCGCTGATGGCCGGAAAACCGACTACGTCCACCTCCGTGCCCAGAGCGGCGGCTGCGGTTTGCACCGTTTGCGAACAGATGCCGTCCTTGCCATCCTGAATACACAAAATGCGGCCCGGCCAATCCAGAGTCACATTGCCGCGCACGTGTACGCGATGCAGCAGTTCGGCAGCCGGCGAGAATCGGAAAAGCTGCGCGATGGGTACCGAGGGCACGGAAAAAGGATCGCCCGGCGCCGCCTGGATCACGCGCAACTCATGAAGGCTGGGAAAGAAGGCATGTACGCCCACCATCTGGCGGTTTTGATTGAACAACGGAGCCGCGTTGGCCTGGATGCTCACCAGCGAATCGACCAGGCCATCGTAATCGGCTCCGGACTCCCGCAATGTAATTGCCGTAAACGATCCGCCCTCGGCCGCGATCTCAAGGATCGCATTGTGCGGCTCCAGGCGCACGTTTCGCACGCGGCCCTCCACCTGCACCCATTCGCAATCCAGCACTCCCGTGAGCAGGCGCACCAGTGACACTTGCGTCGGATTCCTGGGCAGGCCCGGGTGACCTTCGCGCTGCACGCGATCGGCGATCACCACCGGAGCATAGTCTCCCGGTCCGGTGGTTCCCTCAATCTCAACCGCGTCCCCCGCCTGGATAGGCAACACGGGGCGCAGGGGCACGGATGCGAAAACGCAGCCAGAACCGTCGCACACAAAGAGCGCGCCGTGCCGGGCGTCGATATAGGGATCGTAGTAGGTGGCTACTGCATGAAGATGCACAGGATAGTGGCGCACAGCCTCTTCGAGCGGAAAGTTATGCACTTCTCGTGCCTTGGTCAGCGTGCGCAGCGGGGCCTCTGATCCTGGCGCACCTGCGGCACCGGCCCCACAGCAGACCGCAGCCGCCATGGCCAATGCGACCAGCAACCCGCGGATCGGCTTTCGATCCCTCGACACAACCCGCCTCATCGACGTTCTACTACCCCGCGCCAGCCTCAGCGCAAAGCCTGCACACTGACGCACCTGTCGGATCTCATCGGCAATTATGTCCTTGTGGATGAGCAAAAGATATCCCCATTTCGAGCAAAACGACTGAATCAAAGGGTGTAATTCCCAGGTGCCGCTTCGGGCGAACCTCTTTTAATAAGAAATCGTCTAAAAGAGAACCATTCCGCCCCACGGGCCACTTCCCGCGCCGCCCGTCGGATGGCAAACGGCGGGCACGCCAACTCACCCGGCCCGCAAACGCCTGTTCCTATTACACAGCCAGGACCCGGAACGTGTCCCGGTGAGCGAAAAACTCTCTCTTCACCCGCCGGTTCCGCATGTCCAGGAACACGTACCCAGCCTCTTCCAGATACCGCGCCACCTCGATCGGCGGGATACCGCGGTGCGAAAGCGCGCCGGGGTGCACTTCGAGCGAGAGCAGCGGCTTTCGCTCGCGCAGCAGCTTCCTCGCTCCCTTCAGCACGTCGAACTCGTGCCCTTCCACATCGATCTTCATCATATCCGGCGCGGCAAATCCGCTCTCGATCAGTTGGTCGATCGATGCGGTCTCGATCTGAGCCACATGGGTCGGCGGCACTTCCAGTCCCACAGCGGCAATAAAATGAAATCCGCTTTGGAACGTCACCACCTCGCCTGGCAAACCCAGCGCCATATCGTAGACATCCACATCGGCCTCCGGGTTAAGCCGCAGGCATTCCCTGATTCTCCTGCATGATTCCGGATTCGGCTCAAAGGCCAGGGCCTTTCGGCCATTCTCCGCCAGCGTAAACGCCAGCGAGAAAAATCCAAAGAGTGCGCCCACGTCCCACAGCGTCTTTCTTCCCGCAGCCGCGCGCATAAACCCGGCAAATTCGTCCACCGCGTCCGGGTCCTTCCATCCAAAATACTCGAAGGCGTCGCGAACCTCCGCGGCCTCGGCAGGAACGCGAATCGAGCAACGGCCCGGCATGACGATCGTCGCATCCGGCGCCGCAGCATTCGCTCTCAGAAAGCGTTGGCGATAACTTCTGCGCTTGAGAAGATACCGGACGTGGGCGCGATACCCGCGATAACGGCCATTGCGAATAAAACTGACCAGGCTTTTCGGTAGCGTCGCGATCGCGATGGCCCTTGTCCCGGACCGCAGTGCAGGCATTATGCGCCTACTTTCGGCTCAGCGCCGCCAGGGGCACCAGCATGTCTTCCTTGCGCATCACCATGTTGGTCGCGTTCAGCGAGGCCAGCTCGAAGCCGTGCCCATGCGTGATCGCGTCCGTGGGACAGGCCTCCACGCAGTAGCCGCAGAAGATGCAGCGGTTGTAGTCGATGTTGTAGACCTTGGCGTAACGCTCCGACGAGGAGATGCGCTTCTCTTCCGTGTTATCCGCGGCTTCAATATAAATACAGTTCGCCGGGCAGGCCGCGGCGCACAGAAAACATGCTACGCACTTCTCCAGTCCGTTCTCGTCGCGTTGCAACACATGCGCCCCGCGGAAGCGCGCCTCGAAAACCGCTCCGCGAAGAGGCCCCGGACCGTCCGGATAATTCTCAACCTCGGTCGGCGCAAAGGCCTCGCGAGCCGTGATGCTCATGCCCTTCGCGATGCCCGCAAGATTGCGCACAATCGACATGCCTTCAGTATACGATGGGTCTGAAAGAGCTTCTTGAGTCTACGGAGCTTGCGCAGCACGATCGTTTTGACATCGTCGAACGCAGGAAAAACCTGCCGCGCGCAGATCCGGCAGCCGCGGACGCCGATGGAGCAGCAACTGTCCGGCGGCACAGCGGAGATCCCCGCGCCTCTCGAGCCCCGTTTCGGAAGCTCTTGAAATTTAACTTGCCTCCGGTCCCTTTCTCTGTTACAAACACCACAAGGTTTGTCTCGCCTTCCTCGGGGGTTTCTGCGGGACAAGACCTCTCAACAACCTTCCGTCAATAGTTCAGCAGCATGGTGCCTTGCAACTTTGCAACGGCCCGCGAAGAATTCTTTTTTCTCCAGGAGGCTCTGAGATGCAGAAATCTCTCAGGCGATTTGCATTGTTTCCTTTGGCGTGGGCCGCGGTCTTATGGATCGCTCCTGTTGCTCATGCCAATACCTTCTACTTCTCTTACATTGCCCCCGGCGGCGTCTCCGGGACCGGCATCCTCGACGGCACTTTTGAAGGCGTCATCGACGGCAACCAGGAGTGGCTGATCACGAGTGGCAGCGGCGTCTTCCACGACGGCGTCAACAACGGCGCCATCGCTTTAGTCCCAAACCTCAACGGCCCCGACAACTCCTCGCTCTCCCCATCCGGTCAGATCACCTATGACGATCTGCTCTTTCCGTCTGCCGGCCCCGGCCAATATCTTGATTCTGATGGCCTGCTCTTCAGCTTCGGCGGCCTGGAGCTGAATCTTTACGACTTCCATTTTCCTGTATTCTTCGGCGACTCGTGGTTCGAAGACAACGGCAATGGCGGATATGGAACTCTTGCGGTAGCGGCGACTCCCGAGCCTGACTCCTGGCTGTTGCTGGGCGCAGGATTACTCGCTCTCATGCTGGCCCGGCTATGGAACTTATCCAGGCCGTCCGCCTCACTCCCGAATTAATAAGCGAGTTTCGATCCTCGGCCGGCGCTTCTCCCAAAAACTCTCTGGAAAACTCTCTCGGAGGTAAGTATGTTCTCTCTCAGATCTCTCGCCATCCTCGGCGGTTCGCTCCTGGTGGCAGAAGCGGCTTTGGCCGCGCCCACAGCCACTCAGGTCACCGCCTGCGTCAATGAAACCACCTACGCGGTCCGTATCGTTCCCGCAGCCTCCTCGTGTGTGGCCGGCGAAACCGTTGTTACCTGGGCAGTAGCCGGTCCGGTTGGCCCAACAGGACCCGCAGGTCCCGTTGGACCGCCAGGAGTGCAAGGCCCCACAGGCGCAACGGGCTCTCAAGGTCCCGTCGGGCCAGCGGGTGCGACGGGAGCTGCCGGTCCTGCTGGGCCAACGGGCGCAGCAGGTGCAGCCGGACCCGCTGGGCCGATTGGACTCACAGGCCCCACCGGGCCAACAGGCGCGACGGGAGCTGCCGGCCCTGCTGGGCCCGCAGGGCCCACAGGCGCGACGGGCGCAGCCGGTCCGGCTGGGCCAACGGGCGCAACAGGTGCAACTGGTCCCGCTGGTCCGACGGGCGCAACTGGCGCACAAGGTCCAACGGGACCAAGGGGAGCCACTGGCGCGACCGGCGCAACAGGTCCCGCTGGTCCGGCTGGCACAACCGGCATTTTTGGTACGAACAGTCTCAATTTTTTCGCGGGCGAGGGCGGCACGGTGAATTGCACCCTCGGCAGTATCCTTCTCAATGTCTCCACCGAGTACCCGCCAAACTATCTCCCCGCGGATGGCAGGACTCTGAGTATTGAGTCGAACACGGCGCTCTTCTCGCTGATCGGGGTCAATTACGGCGGAAACGGCGAAACCACCTTCGACCTGCCCAATCTCAAATCTGCGGCTCCCGACAATACGCAGTACTTGATCTGCGTTTCAGGGGTCTTCCCTTAATCGGCAAAAATCCCCCGGCATAGCCGGGGGATCTCCCTCTTGGGGGCTAGCGATGCCCCCCGCTGTGCTGTTGCGGCTTAACATTACGGTCCGCATGCAGCGGGTGCGAATCCGCAAACGTAGCCGGCCTGCCGTGATTCTGGTTGGCATACTGCCCTCGGTTTCCTGCGTAACTCTGCGCGTGCTGCACCTGCGTCGTCATCCGCGGAGCCGTCGGCTCGTGCCACGCCGACCGTTCTGAAGCCTCCGGACGGGACTGCTCGCCGTTCGGCCCGCCACGATAGCTGGGACGAGCCATGCCGTTGAAGCGCCCATTATTGTTGATGTGGATATCGTTGCGCATGTGCATATTGTTTACGCGCACATTGGCGTGGTAGCTGTACACGTTATGCACGCGGTGGATGTCGATGTTGTTGTACACGCGGTTATAAAAGAAGTGGCCGCCGTGCCAGTAGCCGCCCTCGTAGCCGAATCCGATGTAGCCGAAGCCGTAGTGGAGACCGCCGTAGAAGCCGATATGTAGACCCCAGTGGCCGGGATACCAACTGTATCGCCCGCCATAGAAACCCCAATACCCGGGCGTCCACAGCGCGCCCATATAAGGCGGCTCGACCCACACGCCAGGCACCCAGTAAAAGCCGCCTGCACCCCAGCCCCAGTAGCCGGGCGTCCACAGATATCCATCGGCCGGTGCCGGAGGTTGCTCGTAATCGGGCAGCGGCGGCGGAGCCTCATTCGCCTGCTCGGTCGGCTGCTCCGCATAATCCGAGTCGTCCGGTCCTTGGTCAGGAGGCGGCGCCTGCGTTGTGTACGACTGCCCCGAAGGAGCCTGATTGACGGCAGCCGGATCGGGCCCCTGATCGGGAGTAGCCTGGTCGGGTGGTGGAGCCTGGTCGGCTTGATCCTGACCCGCCGCGGCATGCACCGCGATGAGCTTCAGATGCGAAAGCATTCCGTTCGTTCCAGCCAGATAAAGAACAGCCGCTGCGGCCAGCGGCATGCAAACTGCGAGTCGAGAAGCACTTTTCATCTCAACCTCCATTCCTTTCAACACGGCTCATGATACTAAGTCTCGGCGTTCCAGGAAATTGTTGCGGTCGCCGTCCCGAAGATAGTTTCGCGAATCCGCCGCAGCGACCCTGCCAAACGCGGCTACTTGGGCGGTTCCTCCTTATGTTGCGAATCCTCTTGCCGCTGTTGCTGCGCCGGAGCTGCCTGATGCGGCACCACAGAATGTTGCGGCGGCGGAGCCGCTTTATGCTGTTGCTGCGAAGCAGCCTGATGCCGCGGCGGCGGTGGGACAGCCCGGTGTTCCTGTGCCGGAGCCGCCTGATGCTGTTGCGGCGGCTGGGCAGCCTGATGCGGCGCGGCCTGGTGTTGCTGCTGTTGCGGAGCTGCCTGATGCTGCGGCTGCGGGGCCGTCCGGTGCTGTTGTGGCTGCGGAACCGCCGGGTGCTGTTGCGGCTGCGCAGCAGCTTGATGTTGTTGTTGCTGCTGCGAGTTCAGCTGCCGCTGTTGCTGCGGCGAGGCAGCTTGATGCTGTTGCTCTTGCGGTGCAGCCGCGTGTTGCTGCGCTTGCGGAGCCGCCTCACGTTGTTTCTCTTGCGGAGCCTTTTGCCGTTGTTGCTGCTGCGCTACAGCTCGATTGGTGGTTTGCAACGCCGGTGGAGTTCTCACGTTGCGATCGGCGGCAAGAGGTTGGCTCACCGTCACATTGGTAGGACGGCCATGATTCGCGCTGGCAAACTGCGCCCGGTTGGCGCCGGCAGCACGCTGATTCTGCACTTGTGTGCTCATAGGAGCAGTGTGCGGCTGACGCATCGCCGCCAACTCCGCGGGCCGCGCCCGCACCTCAATTCCGCCCGACCCGCCGTTATAGCTCACATGCGAGCCGCTCCTGTTGCCTTCGATTGGCCGGCTATAAACGTTGTGCACCACCGAGATATTGATGTTGTTAACCGAGCGGTTGTAGTTGAAGTGACCTCCGCCCCAGTAACCACCCTGGTATCCGTATCCAATGTAGCCATAGCCGTAGTTAACGCCGCCATAATAGCCGATGTACTGGCCCCAATGCCCGGGATAGAACCCGTACGAATTGTGCCAGTAACCCCAATATCCAGGCGTCCAGAGCGCGCCCTCGTATGGGGCCTCAACCCATGCGCCGGGAACCCAATAGTAGCCGTCCTGAGACCAGGCCCAATAGCCGGGCGTCCAGATATAGCCGTCGCCGGGAGCCGGCGGCTGATCGTAGTCTGGCAACGGCGGAGGCGGCTGGGCATCTGTGTATTCCGGTTGCTCTCCATAACCAGGATCGTAAGAAGACTGGTCCTGCCCCGAAGCACCTTCCTGGTAGCCGCTCTGCTGGTAGCCCGAGCCGGCGTTCGATGCGTACTGCGGAGCGTTTGAGTTGTCGGCAACGGGAGGCAGGTTGGCCGCCGCCGGGTCCGAGGCCGTGTCCTGAGTGCCCGCCTGATTGTTATCCGCCTGGACCTGACCGGGATTGTTACGGCAGCCTGCAACTGAAAATGCCAACGCTACTGAAATCAGGGGCATCGAGACAAATCGCGCAAGTCTGAAAAGACGGCTCATTTCACGCCTCCATTCAGCTTCGATGCTATGTGCTGCATGGGAGACGGAACTGCTCTCTATTGATCACACGAAACCGATCTCGATGGATTATCCAACCATCCTCTCAATGTCCGACACGGCTCGCGGCGGATTTGCCGCGATTATTCGCCGGCGGCGTAGTCATCGGCTTCCGCTGTGAACCCTTATCGAGAAACTGCTTGCATAGATCGGAGTCCTGGCCGCGCTCCGTGCCCTGCACCGCGTCCTGCCCGCTGCAAAGGCGCTGCTTCATGGCTTCGGCCTCTTCGCCAGTCAGTTCCACCGTGCGATCGAGTCCCGTGATCGGATCAGCATCGTAGCGGAAGAGCGTGTCGCTCGGCGTCCTCGTCTTGCCGTAGTCGAAATGATTCCACGTGACCACGAACGCGCGGTTCTCCGCGCCGGACATCAGCGCATAAACCTCGGTCCACGTCACGCCCGGTGCCGTCGGCGGGAGAGCGTTCCACACCAGGGCTCCTTGCCCTCCGCGAATCCAGCGCGCCCCCCACATGTGGTGCGCCAGGTCGTAGTGGAAGCTCGTTAGAAACGTACTGGCCGCGCAATCCCTGCAGTTGTCGTAGAGCACCGTCAGCTCTTCGGGACCCTGAGGCGCAAAATGCGCCCAGTCGATCCAGCGCAGGTTTACGCCCTTCAGTAGCGGCGCAACTACGTGGCTGGTGAGCGATGCATTCCACACTGTGAAAG
>JBAWFY010000656.1:0-8576 GCA_049592335.1 Occallatibacter sp. | reverse complement strand
CGGCTGTCTGCTCCGCCAGGTGCTGCAGTACGCCCATCTTCGAGTCCAGCGTCGACTGCAGGCGCTGCACCGCGTCCTGAAGCTGTTGCACCTGCGTCTGCAGTTCCACAATCTCCTTAGCCACCGCATGCGCGCGCGGCGCGGAAGAAAAAAACGCAAAACTCAAAACAGCAGCAGCAAGCAGACCTTTGCGGGGAGCAATAGAAATGTGCATAGGTAAACCTTCCTAGTTACAGAATAGCTGACAGCAGAAAGCCAACAGGAAGCGGAGCGCGGTCGCCGTTTGGTGTCGACCAAGTACCGCCCTCGCAGTTCAGAGCGATGCTGCCGCTCCTTAACTCCGCAAACCCCGCTAGCTCCGACAACTCCGCTGCGGTCTCACTTATCAATCTCAAACCCGTCGCGCCGGTTCAGCCGCCAGCACTCTTCATTCGACTCCGTGCAGAAAGGCTTTTCCTTTCCGTAGCTGATCACGCGGATGCGATCGGCCGCCACGCCAGCCGTCACCAGCGCGGTCTTCGCCGCCTGTGCCCGATTCTGCCCCAGCACCAGGTTGTACTCGTCCGATCCGCGCTCGTCGCAATAGCCGCCAACCACGATCTTGATCTCCGGATGCTGCAACAGGTAGTCGGCGTCCTTCGCCAGCGTGGCCTGCGCATCCTGGCGGATGTCGTAGTTGTCGTAATCGAAGAAGATGTCCTGCACGTTCGCCTTGAACACCGCACCTTCATCCGTCGGCGTGGTCGCCACCCCGATCGCCGGCGGCTCATTCACCGTGATGCGCGCCGTCGCGTCCGCCGATCCGTTGTCGCCGCGCGCCACCAGGTGATACGTGGTCGATGTCGTCGGCGTCACCGTCTTCACGCCCGCCGATGGAACGTCGCCGATCCCGTCAATGGAAATTGACGTCGCGTTGGTCGTGCTCCAGCTCAGCTGCGCCTGGTCGCCGGCCGAAATCACCGTCGGCGAAATCGTCAGTTGCGCAGTCGGGGGACCTGTTTCAGCTCCTGGCGCCGTCTCTGAAGATGGTGGTGCTGCTGTCTTTTGCTTGCAGCCCGAAACTGCGGCCATGGCAATCAAGAGAAGGGCTGGGGTCAACAAAGCGTTCCGTAGCTTCAAGAGTGTTCTCCTTTTCTCGTCAAAAGGTATCGGCCTTGGGCGATCCGTTTTCTTGTCTCCGTGCGTGTTGCCGCCCAATTCGAACGCCGATCAAATCATAGTTCATTGCGCGGGCTAACTCCGCCCACACCGCTAGCCCCGCTAACTCCGCTATTTCACTTCCAGCTCCAGTTCGGCATCGAATTATCTCCGCTCGTGGTGAGCTGGTGCTGCTCCGTCCCATCGCCCAGCATCGACCAGATCTGCGTGCGGTGATTGACCTCGCGCTGAAACACGATGTGACGCCCATCCGGCGACCACGACGGAAAATCGTTGGTCCCCGCCTCGTGCGTGGCCTGCAGCCATCGCTTGCTCGCCACATCGAATACGTAAATATCCTGCCCGCCCGGATCGCCCGGCCCGTACTTACGATTCCAGCTCAGAGCCAGCAGACCACTCATTGACCACGAAGGCGAAATGGCATAGCCGCTGTCGGTCATGCGCTGCACGTTGGCGCCGTCCTGGTCCATCACGTAAATCTGCGGCTCGCCCGTGCGTCCGCTCACAAAGGCAAGCTGCGCATCCGTGCGCGGATTCCACACCGGCGCTACGTCCGATCCGAACGTGGTGATCTGGTGCAGATTCCCGCCGTTCGCATCCACCACCCAGATCTCCGGATGACCGGAACGGGCCGACGAAAACGCGATCTTCGACCCATCGGCCGACCATGCCGGCGACAGGTTGCTCCCACCGGCCGTTCCCGCCGGAAAACTCACCGTGCGCCCCAGATCAAGTGAGAACATGCGAATATCCCAACCGTTTTTCTCGAGAGATGAGAAGGCAATCCGCGATCCGTCCGGCGAGATGCGCGGCGACATCGAAACCGTGCCCAGGTGCGTCACGGCGTGCTGGTTCGAGCCATCGTAATCCATCACCCAGATCTCTTTCGATCCGGTGCGATTGCTCACAAAATAAATCTTGGTTTCGCAGATACCATTCACGCCGCCGCCCAGCCGCGAGATGATGTCGTCGGCAAAACGATGCGCCAGGGTGCGCGCCATGTCTTCGCTGGCCGCCTCGTTGTACTGCCGCGCCAGCACCGGCGGGCTGTTCGCCGTGGTCGGGTCCAGCAGCCAGCCGTACACGACCAGCCGTCCGTTGTCCGCGGAAAGCGCGCCCAGCGCCACCATCGAAGCATTCGCCGGCGCAGCCGTCCATTGCGCAGCCGCAAACTCCTGCGGCGATCCAGGCGTGGCCTGCGGCGCCAGGCTCTTCGACACCATGTCGAAGATTCCCGCGTTCGACAAATCGTTAAACAGGGTGGTATCGAAGACATTCTTCAGCACCGGCATCTGCGGATCGCTGCCCACCGGCTTGAAATCCGCGGCCGCCAGCCGGATGCGCTGATTCCCCATGTTAGTTCCGGTGCGGACCCAGTCCTGGGCCGTCAACGGCGGCGCTCCAAAACACGCCAGGAAAAGCAAAAACAGGGGCAAAACCCTTACGATTGCCTTCATGCGATGTGCATTCCTTCCACGTTAGTACGGATGGTGTTGCGCACGCCCGCAAAAGGGGCCTTATACAGGACGCCGGATGCTGCTATTTCGTTCGATGCCTCGTGCGCGCCCAAAGGTTATCGTGCCGCGACCTATTCCCGATTAACCCTCGATTATTCTGCAATTTCAACCTTCCGCTGCTGCCAATCCCGGTGGATCGCCCGCTATCGCTCACTCGCCGTGGAACCCGCTGGTAGCTGATAGCTAATAGCTGCACTTCAATACTCGCAGTAGTACTCCACATCGATCGTGTTTCCACGATACGCCGCGGGCAAACTGCCAAACGTATCCACGCGCTGGACGGCCCGTTCGCACGAGGTATCCAGCGTCCCGCTGTTGCTCGATCTCTCCAGCCGCAGATTGCCCATACTGCCGTCGCGGTGAATGGTGAACACAAGGTAAACGCGCGCGCCTTTTGGCGTCCCCGAATCCACTTCGTACTTGTTCCAGTTCTTGCTCACGGTGCGGTTGATCTGGTCCACGTACCAAGGAAAGATGCTCGTAAATCCCAGATCCCCCACCGTGGTCTGCCCGACGGTTCCCGGCTGCATCTGGTGCGGCATACTCGACCCTGCCTGCTCGCCGGTTTGCGCCTTATTCTGCGGCGTCGGTGGCTGGTGGAGCTGCGTCTTCGGCAAATTCTGCTGCTTCGGCTTCACCTGCTTGCCCGTAATCGGAATCGCCGTCTCATCCACTTTGTGCTGTTCCTTCGGGCTGGGCTGCGCCGGCGCCTGACTCGGTGTTTCCGTTGCCAGCACGTTCTGATTCACCTGATCGGCAGGCAAAGGAAGTGCGCTGGTGATGGATACCTGCATCGCCCCGCCTGCTCCCGGCGAGCCCCAAAGATTGTGATGGAACAGCCCCAGCATCCACGCGTAGGAAAGCAGGAGCGCGGCCACCGTCAAATGCAGCATCACGGCTCCCGCTGCCGGCGCCGCAATCGGCTCCGTCGCCAGTTCCCGCTCCAGGTGCTCGCTGCTGTCCAGAAAGCTGTTCATGTCCCGCTGACTTGCCGACTTGCTACTTCGCCTCCACTGGCTGCGTCACAATCGAAACATTCGTAATCCCCGACTGCTTCACAGCATCCATCACGCTCGCGAAGGCTCCGAACGGAACCCGCTCGTCGCTGCGCAAATAAACCGCCTGGTGCGCCGCATCCACGCCCGCCTGGCGCAGCATCGCTGGCAGATCGTGTACGTTCACAGGCTGATCGTTCAGGTACACGTTCTGCTCGCGGTCGATCGTCACCACCATGCGCTGCTCGGTAATCTGTTTCACCGTCCGCGTCTTCGGCACGTTCACTTCAATTCCCGACTGCAGCACCGGCTCGGTGATCATAAAAATCACCAACAGCACCAGCACCACGTCCACCAGCGGAGTAATGTTAATCTCCGCCAGCGAAGTCCGCGTCCGCCCGTTCATCGTAGTGAATGCCACGTTTTAACCTTCTTGGGAACCATGGGTGCCCTACATCTCGATTCTGAGATGTGGGAAACCTCAACCTTCAACTCAGCACATATCCCGAGTGCCCCAGGTCCCTCGCATTTGGGGACCTGGGAGCTAGCGTCGCTACACTCTCGGCGGCGCCTGCGTCCGCACCGGAATCTCCTCAAGCGAATTCAGCAGCTCCCGGCAAAAATCATCGATGGCCGCGGCAAACACCCTCACCCGCGCCGTGAACTGGTTATAGGCCACCACCGCCGGCACGGCCACAAACAATCCCGCTGCCGTCGTAATCAGCGCCTCGGCAATGCCCGGCGCAACGGCCTTCAGCGACCCGCCGCCGGCCACGCCAATCCCGTGGAACGCCTCCACAACGCCCATGACCGTTCCGAACAGCCCCACAAACGGGCTCACGCTGCCGATCGTCGCCAGCCATGTCATGCGCCGCTCCAGCGCCGTCACAGCCTCGCTGGCCGCCGTCTGCGCCGTGCGCTCCAGCGGCGTCAGGCTGCGCGGCGGTCCCGTTCCGCCCGTCACGCGCTTGTACGTCTCGTACACGTCCTCGAAGACCTGCGCCAGCGGGCTCGCGCTGTACTCGGGTGTCAGCGAGGCAATATCGGTAAGCCGCGTCGCCTTGCGGAACGCGCGGATGAACCTCCGGCTCTGGCTCGTCGCCTTGCGGAATGTCGCCCACTTGCCGAAGATCACTGTCCACGAGTAGAGGCTCGCCAGACACAGCAGCGCCAGCACGCCAATTGCGATCGGCCCGATGTCGCTCATCATCTCGGCCAGTGCGCTGAACCCTAGGGTCGGCTGCGTTGTCCCGGCGCCGTTATCGGCCTGCAAAATAAACGCAATCGCTGCAGTAAAAATCGCTTTTCACCTCAACATCCACGGTATCAGACCCTGTTCCCGCCCCCCAAGTGACGCTTTGGGTGCCTCTCCTGCCCCTCCGCTCTTCAATCCGTCGCCCGCTAGTCACACCATTCATGCTATGCTGCGCTCGACTGGGTCAGCCTTAGATTTCGGGTGCCCTACCCTCGCGGAGTTCTTGTTTTTGCCGCTAGGTGGGAGACCTGCACGGTTCTTCCAGGGAATACGTCCAAAACCAGAAAAATATGCTCGTCGAACTCCGCGCCGAAAACTACGCCGTCATCGACCACGCCATCGCCTCCTTCGGTCCCGGCCTCAATCTCCTCACCGGCGAAACCGGCGCAGGCAAATCAATCCTCGTCGATGCACTGGCGCTCCTGATGGGCGGCAAATCTTCGGCCGATGTCGTCCGCCACGGCGCAGACCGAGCCGTCGTCTCCTGCGTCTTCGAGTCCACACCCGGCGCGGAATCCGTCCTCGAATCCAACGGCATCGATTCAGAATCCAGCGAGATCATCCTCCGGCGCGAAATCCTTTCTGGCGGCAAGGGCCGCGTCTTCGTCAACAATCAGCCCGCCACCGTCCAGGTCCTCAAGCAACTCGCGCCCGAGCTCGCCCTCGTCCACGCGCAAACCGAAACTCTATCCAGCTTCGATCCCACACAGCAGCGCATACTCCTCGACCGCTTCGCCGGCATCTCGACAGACGCCTGCGCCGAAGCCCACTCCCGCTGGCGCGCCGCCGAGGACAAGCTCAACGACCTCCTTCAGGGCGAGCAGGACCGCCTGCGCAATGTGGACCTCTGGACCTGGCAGCGCAACGAAATCGAGCAGGCCCATCTCGCCGCCGGCGAAGACGAAGCCCTCGAAACCGAAAAGCGCGTCCTCGCGAACGCCGAGAAACTCTACTCCGCCGCACTCTCGGCATTCGATCAGCTCTACGAGGGCGGTAACTCGGCCGAAGCCGCTCTTCAGGCCGCCATCCGCAACGTCGACGAGCTCGCCCGCTACGATACCCGTTTTTCGGAATCGGCCCAGCAGCTCTCGAGCGCGCGCGCCGCCATCTCCGATATCGCTGCCTCGCTTCGCGACTACGCCGAAGGCATCAACGCTTCACCAGAAAGACTGGCCGAAATTGAAGACCGCCTCGCCCTCCTCGACCGCCTCAAAAAGAAGTACGGCAAAACCGTCGCCGAGGTCATCGCATTCGGCGAAGACGTAGCTCGCAAACTCTCTGAAGTCGAAGACCGCGACGAAATCCTGAAAGCACTTCGCGCCGAACTAGCCCAGACCGAAGCCGCCTACCGCAAAGCCGCCGCCGCCCTCACGGCCGAGCGCCAGGCAGCCGCCCAAAAGCTGGCCAAGCTAGCCGAATCCCACATCAACTCCCTGGCCATGAACTCCCGCTTCCAAGTCACCGTAACTGCAAACGATGCGGAGACTGCCTGGACCGCGCAGGGTTGGGATGAAGTCGCCTATCTTATCTCTACGAATCCCGGCGAGCCGCTCAAGCCGCTCATCGAAATTGCGTCGGGCGGTGAGCTGTCTCGGGTGCTGCTCGCGCTTAAAGTAGCCGTTGAAGAATCTTCATCCAAGTCGAAGAAAAAGACTGCGCCGCGCACGCTTGTCTTCGACGAAATCGACATCGGCATTGGAGGGCGCGCGGCTGAAGCTGTCGGTCAGAAATTGAAGACTCTTGCCGGCGCGCAGCAGGTTCTTTGCGTCACACACCTGCCGCAGATCGCCGCCTTCGCCGATCAACATCTGGCCGTCGAAAAGCGCGAGCAGGACAAGCGCACCACCACCCGCATCCGCGTCCTCGACGACCGCGCGCGCACCCACGAAGTGGCGCGCATGTTGAGCGGCGCAAAGGTGACCGACACCAGCCTGCAGCACGCCGCCCAGATGATCGCCGCCAGCCGGTGAATTTTTGCCGGTTTGTGTATTCGGGGCGGGAGAGGCGGAAGTTCTGTGGAATCAACGCAGATGTTGGTTTGAGTGGTGCGTTTAACCCGTCAAATGTTCGCTTAAGTGGTGTCATTTACCCAGCAAAT
Source organism: Occallatibacter sp. (assembly GCA_049592335.1). Taxonomy (GTDB): domain Bacteria; phylum Acidobacteriota; class Terriglobia; order Terriglobales; family Acidobacteriaceae; genus Telmatobacter. Next base: position 1,553 of record JBAWFY010000656.1, on the reverse strand, counting down.
GGTCGCTTGAAGGGTTGCGATTTTGGGGGACAAATACCGGGAAATTGAACACTTTAAGTGCATTTGTAACCAAAGAATTGACCGTTTTCGATCAAACGTTGGTTCAGAATTTCCCAAAAGGGCAGATATTGCGCATTCGATGGCATGAATGTGCGCGCTCAGACGTGGGTTTTGACGCGATTTTGCGCGATTCTGCACACTGACTGACAAGATTTCTTTCGCCCGCTCAAGCGGGCTGGAGGCGGTATCGGGCACATTGCTTCCCCAGTCTTACGACTGGGGCTACCATCTTCCGCCCGCTAACGCGGGCTGCGCGGGGGACGCTCTGCCCCTTTGAAACTCAAAGTCACGTTGCAGACATTTATGCTCAACCCAAAAGGAGAAATGCGGTTTATGCGAGCTGGTTTTCGGCCATAGGCTTTTCGGGGCGCGGGGCGAAGACATCGCCCATGCGCTGGATCTGCGCGCCCACGCTGCGCAGCTTTTCTTCGAAGCGCTCGTAGCCGCGGTCCATGTGGTACACGCGGTCGACCACGGATTCGCCATCGGCGACCAGCGCAGCCAGCACCAGCGAAGCCGAGGCGCGCAGATCGGAACACATGACGGCAGCCGAAGAAAGCCGCGCCGGGCCCCGCACCGTGGCCGTTTTGCCCTCGACTTTGATATTCGCGCCCATGCGCACCAGTTCCTGCACGTGCATGAAGCGATTCTCGAAGATGTTTTCGCCCACCAGGCTCACGCCCTCGGCCTGCGTGGCCAGCGCCATGTACTGCGCCTGCATGTCGGTGGGAAAACCGGGATACTCTTCTGTCGAAATATCTGCGCCGCGCAGCGTTTCCGCGCCGCGCACGCGAATTGCGCCGGGCCCGAGCACTTCCACGCGCACGCCGTTTTCGTTCAGCTTGGTGATCAGCGCTCCAAGATGATCGACGTTGCAGTCGGCCACAATCAAATCGCCGCCTGTAATGGCTCCGGCGATCAGGAAAGTTCCCGCCTCGATGCGGTCGGGGTTGATGCGGTAGCGCGCGCCATGGAGTTTCGTGACTCCCTGCACGCGAATCGTCGCCGTGCCCGCGCCCTGAATCTTCGCGCCCATGGCGGTGAGCAGCGCAGCAAGATCGCCGACCTCGGGCTCCCGCGCACAGTTCTCCAGCAGGGTTTCGCCCTCGGCCAACACCGCGGCCATCAGCAGATCTTCCGTGCCTGTGACGGTGATGCGGTCGAAGACGATGTGCGCGCCGCGCAGACGCCCCACACGGGCATCGACGCGGGCTTCGAGGTAGCCGTGCTCCTGCGCGATGGTTGCGCCCATCTTTTCCAGGCCCTTGATGTGCAGATCGATGGGACGGCCGCCGATGGCGCAACCGCCGGGCATGGCGACGCGGGCGATGCCGGTGCGGGCGATGAGCGGGCCGAGGACGAGCGAGCTGGCGCGCATGGTTTTGACGATCTCGTACTTGGCGACGGGGTCGGAGAGGATGGCGCAGCGGATGCTGGTGCGGTGCTGGGCGCGGCCATAGCCAAGATCGACCTCGGCACCCATGGCGGCGAGC
>JBAWFY010000655.1:0-4072 GCA_049592335.1 Occallatibacter sp. | reverse complement strand
TGGCAGCGTAGCTCGGCACGTTTTTGCTTCTGGGCGTGGTGCTCTTTTTCTACTTTAATGAGTCGCGGCCATTCTGGGCAGGCTTCTCTTTGCTGCTCTGCGCCATCAAGCCGCATCTGTTTCTGCCATTCGCGATCGTCTTGCTCGCCTGGATTCTGTACCGGAGAGCGTTTCCCCTCCTGGCCGGCTTTGTCGCCGCATTGGCTGCCAGTTGTGCGCTTTCTTACGTTTTCGATCCGCATGCGTGGTCTGAATATTCGTCGCTGGTCCACCAGAATCCGGAGATTGTGACGGATTTCATTCCCACCCTGAGCGTGATGTTTCGTTTTGCCGTCGATCGCAACGCGATATGGCTGCAATACCTTCCTGCCGCGGCCGCTTGTGTTTGGGGTCTTTGGTATTTTTGGGCGCGCCGTGCCGCATGGAATTGGCTTCGGCACGGCGCTTTGCTCCTGTTGGTCTCGGTTTTGTGCTCACCGCACGGCTGGATCACGGATGAAGTCATTGTGCTGCCCGCGATCCTGGGCGGCCTCTACGCAGCGAAGGGCTCCAGGCTCCTGCAAATTGTCCTGCTGCTCATGTCAGGAGTTGTGTTGCTCGAATTCGCGAACGGCGCCAAACCGGTTTCCCCGTATTACCTCTGGACCGCCCCGGCCTGGTTCGTCTGGTATCTCTTTGCCATGCATCGTCGCCATGCACCTGCCCAGTGACATGCCGAACCGTTTCCGCGCTTTTCGCCTTCTTGCCTTGCCTTTCTTGGTCCCCCTGCTGCCGGTCTCACCTGTTCCGCCGTTATAATTGCCGTGAATCAACTACGGAATGGCGCTGTCATGTTGAGCAGCCGCGCGGATCGGTGCTTCCTCGATCGAAATCGCGCGTAATTGCAGCATCACGCGCAGATTCATCGCAAACACCGGCGATCTGTTGCGGGGGTTTCTGTTCTGTTTTCTGCTGGATCGCTCTCTTTGAAGGTGCCAAATGCGCGTGCTCGACGTCCTTCTGCATCCCGCCTTTATGGCGATTACGGCCCTTTTTCTTTCCATCATATGGATGTTGAGGGACGAGAAGGACAAGACTCGGGTTGGCCTGGTCTTTGCGCTGCTCATCAACCTCTTCTATGGCGTGCTCTGCACGCTCTTTATGCGCGGCGAGGGGTCAGCCTTTCCCTGGAAGTACGACCACGTACTGGCTCGCCTGGATAGGTCGCTCGGGGTTGACGCCACCGTCATCGCGCAGGCGCTCGCACGTATTCCGCACAATCCACTGTGGATCGTCTACGACGCCATGGTTCCGATGATGATTGCCTGGTATCTTGTGGCGCGATACCGGCGCTTCCAAGGCTCGATCATTATGGCCTATGTGGCGGAGCTTGTTGCCGGTCCGCTACTCTACGCCATCGTCCCTGCATGCGGGCCGGTGTACGCATTCGGGAAGCAGTGGCTGCACCCTCCGGACGTTGTGCCGGCCGCCGTGCGCTTGACAGGCATGCCAAACGCATTTCCTTCCCTGCACCTTGCCACTGCCTTCGTATTTGTGATGTTCGCGCCCGGGAAAATCTGGAAGGCAATAGCTCTGCTCTTTCTCGTCGCAACAGGTCTGGCGACCCTGTCTACGGGAGAGCATTACGTGATCGATCTGATTCCCGGACTCGTCTTCGGGGTCTTTGCGTCTTCGGTCGGAACGCGCAACTACCGGCGCGCAGCCTGTTTTTTCGTCCTCGCACTCGTCTGGTCGCTAGCGGTGCGATTCGGCTATTGGACGCTGCTGGCGCATCCCATTCTTCTGCGCTCCTTCGCGGTATTAACGCTGGTATCGGTGACTGTCGCGCTCGTCCGGCAGTGGACCACCGCGCTGGCCCTGGCTGAGACACCGGAGACCGTGACCGTCTGAAGACCGCTGCAGCCTTCCGCCCCCGGTTCCGCTAAGTCCGCTTTTGAAATCGTTCCTGTTTACTGGGTTGCTGAGACTGTAGTTCCCGCGATCTCGATCTGATCTCCGCGCTGCGTCCGCGTCGCGGCAGCCGTCCCAGCCGGGAGCTCCAGCACACTGTGCGCCGTGAGACAAGCCGACATACGCCACGCTCCCACGCTGTGGCGCACCTTCTTTACGCGAAGTTTACGGTCAAGGTAGACAAGATCGATGGGAAAGCGCATGAAGAATGTGTGCACCGACTCGCAAGGAGCGATCCACAGACCTTCACCAGGCTGAAGGCTCTCCCGGCCCAGCAGGCCTTTGTTACGAGCTGCTGCCGTGTGCGCCTTTTCAAGCTGCACGGCAAGAATGGTACCGCGCGTCACGTTGAGCGCTTGCGTGACAGTGCTCTGTTCGAGGTCAACCCGCATGCATGGTATTTCCCTTCCGGTCCTTCCATGCATACGGGTATCGCAAATCGCCTGTCAAGCCTCCCAATTATTGCTGCGGTGCACCCGCACCAGTGGACGATGTACTTCCACCACCACCTGGAGCAACTTGGGCTGAGCTGCCGAATCCGGTGCCTCCGTTCAGGACCAGGGGCTTTTCGGGTTTCATGCTGTCAATGAGCGTCTCCACCGGAACCGCCGGAGCCGGAGGAGGCAAGGTGTTGTCCGCCGTCTTGGCATCCGGCTGGTGCATCGGGATATTCGAATTGGGCGGTAAAAATTTCTTATCCGGATAATTCAGATCCGGCAGCTTGGCGTCAGCTGCTAGCGGCGACACAATCTCGGGCGTTACGATCACGAGCAGCTCGGCGTTGTTCTTGGTCTTCGATTCCGATTGGAATAGCTTTCCAAGGATTGGGATGTCGCCGATGAACGGAATCTTCTGGAACTGGTCGCTGATCGTGTTGTCCAACAGGCCGCCGATAACGAACGACTGCCCGTCTTTTAGCTCGACCTCCGTATTCACTTTGCGCGAAGTGATTCCCGGAACCGAGAATCCCGAGATAGTGACTGAGTTGGCGTAATCCAGCGCGCTGACCTCAGGCGCCACCTGCAAACGAATGGTCCCGCGCGGGGTGAGCGTGGGGATAAAGTTAAGCCGGATGCCGTATTCCTGAAACTGTATGCTGACTGCCGGCGTACCCCCTGACGTGCCGGATACGACAGGATACGGGTACTCTCCACCGGAAAGGAAGCTGGCCTGTCTGTTGTTCATCGCCAGGATATTCGGCTCTGCCAGCGACTCGAGCACGCTCTTTTGCTCCAGCGCATTGATGCTAGCGCCCACATTCAGCCCCGGTAAGAAGGTGAAGATGTTCCCTTCCGAGCCGAACAGAGCAGTCCCCCCCGATCCAGCGAAGCCAGAAGTCGTGCTGGATGAAGTCGTACTTCCGCTGTTTGCGAGTTCTGGAGCACCAGCTAAATTGGCTGAAGCCTGGCCGATCGCATGTCCCAATCCGAGGTCGACCAGGTTTATGCCGAGCTGTATCGCCTTTTCCCGATCCACGCTGAGAAAACGCACTTTCAGCAGAAACTGTGGATCGGAATTAGGAACCTCGACGTTCAGTAAATTCACCACCTTGCCGACGGACGATGCAATCGACACTGCCCGTGCCGCGCTGGCCAGATTCTTTGCCGTCCCACGCAAAAATACCGTGCCGTCGTTCAGCGAGATGCTAATGGGCTCGCCAGGCAACTCGGCTCTCATCTCGCGCCGGATGTCCTCGAGCTTTTCGTTGTTCAACCCTGTGTTGGGCCGCACCTTTACGGTGAAAAACTGGCGTCCGCCGCGGATATCCCAGATGATCAGGCTCGTCGCTCCAGCCCCCGCGCCGGTGATCATGATCTCTGTGGGACTCACTGTGGTGGCGTCCGCAACGTCGCTCGTGCCTAAGGCGACGCGCTGAATCGGTTGCGCGGTGTCCACCAGAACGGCCTTGCCCACTTCCACGCTGAGTTCATTCGTGGAGTCTTCGAACGCGGCTCCCGCTGATGGCGCGGAGGACGCAGTTGCCTGCGCCTGTGCTACCTGCCCGGCGCAGAGAGCCGCGATCAGCACGCTCACATATGCGATTGTGATCCCACTCGTCGATCTCAATGCTGCCCCCCGGATACTGGGTAAGTCTGTTCACTGCTCTTGGAACCGTTATTGA
>JBAWFY010000654.1:0-1937 GCA_049592335.1 Occallatibacter sp. | reverse complement strand
TTGCCTTCGGACTCGTAACGGCGCACCTGCTCGTCGAGCGCGTAGAGCAGTTGCTGGCCGGTGGTGGCGCCGGCAAACGCAGTGCGATGGTAGAGCGTGCCGCCGAAGCGACGGAAATCGAGCAGGCCTTCCGGGGTGCGATTGAAGGGCACGCCCATGCGGTCGAGCAAATCGATGATGGCGGGCGCGGCCTCGCACATCGCTTTCACCGGCGTCTGATTGGCCAGGAAATCGCCGCCGTAAATCGTGTCGTCAAAGTGCTGCGCGGTGGTGTCGCCCTCGCCCTTCAGGTTTTTTGCGGCGTTGATGCCGCCCTGGGCGCAGACCGAATGCGAGCGCTTGACGGGGACGATGGAAAACAGATCCACAGTGCCGCCAGCCTCGGCGATCTTGATTACGGCCGCCAGTCCGGCAAGCCCTCCGCCCACCACAATGATTTTGCGTGCTGCCATGAAGTACCTTTCGAAAAACAGCTTCTAGCTTCCAGCTCCTAGCCTCTAGCCAAAAACAAATGGCTAGAGATTTGGGATGGGCGCGTTGGCGAATGACGGTCCCACAAAGGCGTAAATGCTGGCTATCCCCATGGCCGCAAGCAGTACGCCGAGGACAACGCATGCATAGCCGAAGCGGCGACGCGCGGTTTCTCCGGGCGTGATGCCCCACTTGGCGGCGAAGAGCCACACGCCGTAGGCAAAATGCCAGCAAATCGCGATCATCGCGATGACATAAACGGCCAGCATCCAGGGGTTCGCGAGCTCAACCTGCACTTTGTGGAACGCGTAGTACGGATTCTCGGGCAGCATGACGCCTGAGAACCGCTGCCGCCATACGTGCTGGATGATGTACGCGAACGCGATGAGACCGGTGTAGCGCTGGACCAGGTACATCCAGTTGCCTGCCCACGGGTAGTAAACGATATTCGACTTGCCGCGCAGCCAGATGTAGGCGCCATAGATAGCGTGATAAAGGAGAGGCAGAAAGATGAAGACCCACTCCAAAACGCGGACCAGCGGCAGGCTGTTGAGAAACTTTACCTGCTGACCGTAAGCGAGCGGGCCTTTGAGCGCTTCAAAATTCGAGAGCAGGTGCTCGATGAGAAACGCTCCGATGGGAATGATGCCGAGCAGCGAGTGCAGCCTGCGCCAGATGAAGCTCATGCCTTGGCCGGCGCGCAAAGGCTCGACGCCGGCACGGACCTGGGGCGCGGCAGAAGATTCGACAGTTGCCATGGAGAATGTGACTCCTAAGAGTACAGGCCGAAGCGTTTCAGATTGAGGGACGAAGTTCCGTGTTCTGTATCACATGCATTATTCGAGGCCGAAGGTACGACCGTCAAGGCACGCTCCGCGCTTTTGGGTTTTGGACGAGAAAGTCTGGACATTACCGGAGGCGCTTCTTGCCGGCGGTGAGCATCTCGACAGCCTTCGCAGCGCGTTTCACCCTGGTTTCAACCTGCTTGGCGGTAGAAATCCAGCCGGCATATTCGGACTTGCACGATGGTGTGAGGGAAGCGAAAAATGCAGCCGCCTGCTTGTTCCTTTTGAGCGCCGCCGCCAGCTCCGCGGGCACGTCAACGCTCCGCTCTTCGTCGTCGCGCTCCAGCACTACGGACACAACATCACCTGCTCGCGCTTTTGCGCCGGCCTGGAGTTCTTTGCCTACCATCATGCGGTGAGTGCCGTTGCCCTCAGGCATCAGCGAGTTGCGAAAGGCGAACCCATTCATGGTCCCAACCACGGGAACGCGCCCTTTGGTTCCGAAGACGTCGGCCACCTTAAAAGGAACATGCAGAATGGTCCACGCACCGGCGGGGCCTATAGCGGTGAGCTTTGTCTTGAATTTCTGCATGCGGGTCTCCTCGCAAAAAATACTAGCAGGCGATCTTTTCCAACAGCGCAACAATTGCGCGGCCGCGATGGCTGAGGCTGAGTTTGGTT
>JBAWFY010000653.1:0-1960 GCA_049592335.1 Occallatibacter sp. | reverse complement strand
ATACCAGACGAACAAAAAGGCGCTCGATCGCTGGGCGAAAGAACGGCTCACATTGCTCACGGGGCCGGACGGCTCGGTGGACGCGGTCTTCCGCTACGAGGGAACTACGTGCACAAACATGGGACGTCCGCTCATGTTTCTCTATCGCGTCAAGCTCGGACCTCGCGCCGAAGGCTACCCCATTCGCGAGCAGCAGTGCGCGCCGGCCGCGGACGACGATGGCTACACCTACATGTGCCGCTTCATTGAGGACGGCGATGCGCTGATGACCGCGATCGAACGGGAGAAGCCGCTCAAAGGCGAGCGGCTGAACGCAGTTCTCGCATGGAAGCGTACGCCAAATGGAGCGGGATGTTATTGCGAGACCGCGAGCCGCGATCACAAATGGGGCATCGTATTCGAAACCATCCACTACGCTCTGGTACAAAAGGAATTGGCTGAGGAAGCCGAAGAACGATGAAGAAACTCTTACAGGAAGCGATCTTGGAGCGGCCCCTGCTGGGCGATGGCGCCATGGGAACGCAGTTTATGCTGGCAGGACTGGAACAGGGCAACTGCGGAGAGGAGTGGAATCTGATCCAACCGGAGCGTGTGCTCGCCATTCAGCGCCGCTACGTTGAAGCTGGTTCGGAGTGCCTCATCACCAACACATTTGGCGGCTCGCGCATTATGCTCAATCGCCACGGCAACGCGGATCATGTAGTCGAGGTCAACAAGGCAGGCGTGGCCATTGCGCGGGAAGCCTTCGGCGAGCGCGAGGGCTACGTGCTCGGCGACATCGGCCCCTTCGGCGGATTGATGGTGCCCTTCGGCGAATTTACCGAAGACCAGGTGCGAAGCGCTTTCGAGGAGCAGGCCGCAGCGCTGGTCGAAGCCGGCGCAGACGCCATCATCGTGGAAACGCAGACCTCGCTCGAAGAGCTCGTGCTCGGCATTGAAGCCGCAAAAAAAGCCGGCGCGCCCTGCATCATCGGGTCAATGGCATATGACGTAACGCTCGACGGTTCGACCTTTCGCACCATGATGGGCATCGATCCCGAGCGCGCCGCGGAGTTCATGGAAGAGCACGGCGCGCATGTGGTGGCGCTGAACTGTGGCACTGGTATGGAGATGGAACGCGCGCGCGTGGCGGTGGAGCGGTACAGGAGTGTGACGAGTCTGCCGGTGATGGTGCAACCCAACGCAGGAAAGCCGCGGCTCGAAAACATGAAGGTGATTTACGACGAATCCCCGGAGCAGATGGTGAAGGGCCTTGTGCCTCTGCTCGAAGCGGGCGCGAATGTTGTGGGCGCCTGCTGTGGAAGCACGCCGGACCACATCCGCGCCTTCCGCAAAGCCATGGACGAATACCTGAGTTCGAAACAACTGGAGAACCAACGAGCATGAAATCGAAACTATGCGATCTGAATCCCGCCGCGAAAGAAAAGCTTCCCCCAACCACCGACGATAAATCGGGAATTGGCGTTCACTACATTGATGCCTACATCAAGCCGATGAACGTGAAGCTGGAAGATGGAACCGCGGTGCGCTGCAAGCGGCGGGGTTTGAAGATTACCCTCTCGGCAGGCACCAAAAAGGGTGAAGGATTGATGCGCCGTCTCCAGGTGAGCGCCGATCCCGTCGTGATGTTGGACGCGGCTCTGCATGAGGCAGCAACGGCCGCGGGCGTTGGGCTCACCGTCGAAAACGGCGCGATGTTTATCGAGCTTTGAGCTTCGGAGTGCGGGCTTTCAAAGCCCGCTGACGTCTGGCGATTCGCCAGTCGCGAAGACCTGATTGTCGAATACAACAATCTTTTCTCGGCGAAGATTCGCGACCGTCTCCAGCGGCGAATGGCGCGTGAGAATGAAGCGGCTCAGATAGCCCGGTTTGATTTCTCCGAACTTTTCTTTGAAGGCCAATCGCCTGGAGCTTGCGCCGGTTGCCGAGTGAACGATCGCAGCCGGCGAGAGTCCGGCCC
>JBAWFY010000652.1:0-2012 GCA_049592335.1 Occallatibacter sp. | reverse complement strand
GTGCGAACTCCGTCCGGCGAAGCGCCGTCGCGCCCCGCGCCGGCAATCAAGTCGCCGCGGCTGATGTCAATCTCGCGATCGAGCACGAGCGTGACCGAAAGCGGCGCGACTGCTTTCTCGAAATCGCCATCGAAGGTAACAATCCGCTCGATCTTCGCTTCCCGCCCCGACGGAAACACCGTGATCTTGTCGCCCACGCGAACCGTCCCCGATGCAATCTGTCCCGCGAAACCGCGAAATGTGTGATCGGGACGCAATACGCGCTGCACGGGAAAACGGAACGAAGCATCCTGCGTGCGATCTGTCGCGGGCAGCGCCTCAAGCAGCTGCAGCAGCGACGGCCCGTCGTACCACGGCATCGCGCCCGAAGACGCTTGTGCATGGTGCACCACGTTGTCGCCCTTCAGCGCGCTCACGGGAATAACGTGCGCTTCGACAGGCGTGCCCGTATCCGCCGCAATTTGGCTCAGAACCTCACGAAAATCCGCTTCAATGGCGCGAAAGGCCGCTTCGTCGTAGCCGATCAGGTCCATTTTGTTTACGGCCACGATTACGTGGCGCACGCGCAGGAGCGACGCAATGTATGCGTGCCGCCGCGATTGAATCTGCACGCCCTTGCTCGCATCGATGAGCACGATGGCCGCGTCGGCCGTCGAAGCGCCGGTGGCCATGTTGCGCGTGTACTGCTCGTGGCCCGGCGTATCGGCAATGATGAACTTCCGCTTCGCCGTCGAGAAATAGCGGTAGGCCACGTCAATCGTAATGCCCTGTTCGCGCTCGGCACGCAGCCCATCGGTCAGCAGCGCGAAATCGATCTGTCCCGGCGCCGTAGTGCCCTTTCCCTCGATCGACCGTACCTGGTCCTCATAGACCGATTGTGTGTCATAGAGCAGCCGCCCGATCAGGGTCGATTTGCCGTCGTCCACGCTGCCCGCCGTCGAAAAACGCAGTAAATCCTTCTCGCGCTCCTGCGCAAGGAACTCGCCAATCTCAAATCGTCTGTTCTCTAACTCCGCCGCAACCGCCAACGCAACCTCCAAGCCCCTCAGCCCCGTTTTCTTGTTCCCTCGTTCCCTTGTTCCCTGCCGGAGCCCCCGACGGGTGATTTTTACCCGCTGGGGCGGCTTGTTCCCTGTCTCTAGAAGTACCCTTCGCGCTTCTTGATCTCCATCGAGCCTTCCTGGTCGTGATCGATGACCCGATTCGCCCGCTCCGAAGAGCGAAACGAGATCAGCTCGGCAATGATCGCGGGAAGCGTGTCGGCATCCGAGCGGATCGCGCCCGTGCATGGACTACAGCCCAGCGAGCGCAGCCGGCACTTCACCATCTGGGGCTCCTCACCCTTTCTCGCTACGAAGGCTTGTTCAATGGGAAGGAGCGCGTCGCCGCGCACATACATCGGCCGCTCTTTCGCAAAATACAAATCCACAACGGGAATCTTCTCCTCGTGGATGTACTGCCACACGTCCATCTCCGTCCAGTTCGAAAGTGGAAACACGCGAATGCTTTCGCCGGGATGGACGCGTGCGTTGTAGAGGTTCCACAACTCCGGCCGCTGGTTCTTCGGATCCCATTGCCCGGCCGTATCGCGGAAAGAATAAATGCGCTCCTTGGCGCGTGACTTCTCCTCATCGCGCCGCGCTCCGCCAAATGCCGCATCGAAGTTGTAATGACGCAGCCCGTCCAGCAACGCCTGCGTCTTCAACAAACCGCAGCAGCGCTTGGTATCGAGCGCCATGGGATTGGTTCCCGCCGCGATCGCCGGCTCATTGCGCCACACCAGCAACTCCGCGCCCACCTCACGTGCCATGTTGTCGCGAAACGCAATCATCTCGCGGAATTTGAAGCCGGTGTCGATGTGCAGCAGCGGAAAAGGAATCGGCGCGGGATAAAACGCCTTCTGCGCCAGCCGCAGCATCACCGACGAATCCTTGCCGATCGAGTAAAGCATTACCGGTCGCTCGAACTCCGACGCAACTTCGCGCAGGATGTGGATGCTCTCTGCCTCAAGC
>JBAWFY010000651.1:0-11678 GCA_049592335.1 Occallatibacter sp. | reverse complement strand
GCGATGTATCGCATGAAGCCCATGAACTGCCCGTTCCACATTCTCATCTACAAGAACACGCCCAAGAGCTATCGCGATTTGCCCGCGCGCTATGCCGAACTTGGCAACGTCTACCGCTACGAGCGCTCGGGAACCATGCACGGCCTGCTGCGCGTGCGCGGCTTTACGCAGGACGACGCACATATCTTCTGCATGCCTTCGCAGATCGAGAGCGAGGTCTCTGCCTGCATCGATTTTGCCGAAGCTGTGCTCAAGACCTTCGGCTTCCAGGAGTTTAAAGTAGAGCTTTCCACCTGGGACCCGAACGACCGCGCGCACTATGCCGGCTCGAACGAAAACTGGGAATTGGCGATTCGCTCTCTCGACAACGTACTCAAGGCGAAGGGCATTCCGTATAAGACAATCCCTGGCGAAGCCGCCTTCTACGGCCCGAAGATCGACGTCAAGCTGGTCGATGTTCTTGGCCGGCTGTGGCAGCTCTCGACGGTGCAGTTCGACTTCAATCTACCTGCGCGCTTCGAGCTCGAATATGTGGGCGAAGACGGCGAGCGCCATCAGCCCGTCATGGTGCATCGCGCGCTGTTCGGTTCGGTGGAACGCTTTTTCGGCGTGCTCATCGAGCACTACGCCGGCGCCTTCCCGCTCTGGCTTGCGCCGGTTCAGATCGGGCTGGTGCCCATCAGCGAGCGCCACGTGGCCTACGCGCAAAAGGTCGAAGCGGCCCTCAAGGACGCCGGCTTCAGAGTTGAAACCGACGACCGCAACGAGAAGATGAACGCCAAGATTCGCGACTTCGCCAACCAGAAGACGCCCTACATCCTGGTCTTCGGCGACAAGGAGGAGACAGCAGGCGCGGTCAGCGTCCGCACAAGAGGCAAAGGCGACCAGGGCTCAGTGCCGCTCAAGGACTTCATCGCCAAAGCCACGGAACTTGTCGCAATGCAGTCAACGGAGCTTTAGACTGCGTTTTCATCGAAAACTCTGCTATCGTTCATCTACCGGGAATTCTCGTACATGGACTTCACGATAGCTCTGTCTCCGCGCTCTCAATCCCCTACCTGTGTCTGCCGGACTGCATTTTTCGCATCTTGTTTAGGTTTTTGCTGCGTTGCGCCGGTTCACCCCGCAAACGCCCAATCCTCCTCGCCGCAGCCGGCCTCTGTCTGGCCGCCATCGGCATTGTCCAGCACATCCCAGGCCCAATCCGCAGCCGCAACCGCGAAGCCTGACGATTACTCCAAAGAAGCTCTGGTTTTCGAAAAAATCTACGCGCGAGTGCGTGAGGAAGCGGACGGCGCTGGGACAAAGGAGATTACCACGCGGGTCCGCATCCAATCCGATGCAGGCGTCAAAGCCATGGCCGTGCTTCCTTTCTCCTATACTGAATCTAATCAGCATCTCGACATCGCCTACGTCCGAGTTATCAAGCCCGACGGTACCGTCGTAACTACGCCGCCCTACAACATCCAGGACATGCCAGCCGATGTCTCGCGCGAAGCCCCCATGTACTCCGACATTCACCAGAAGCATGTTGCTGTAAGAGGTCTGGGCGTCGGCGACATTCTGGAATACCAGATGACTCTCACCACCTTCAGGCCGGAGGTGCCCGGCGAGTTCTGGTTGGAATACAACTTTACAAAGGAATTCATCGTTCTCGATCAGCAACTCGATCTCGATTTTCCCGCAGACAAGCCGGTTACCGTCGCCAGCAGCGATCTCCAGCCGGTCATTACGACCAAAGGCGACCGCAAGCTCTATCACTGGGCGCGTGCAAATCTCACCCGCCCCGATCCCGACGCACCACCAATATCGGAGAAACGCTGGAAACCAAGCGTCCAGGTCACGACCTTTGCCACGTGGGAGCAGGTTGGCGCATGGTACGCTTCGCTCGAAAAAGACTCACTCGCCGTTACGCCCGCGATTCAGGCCCGCGCCGATGCGCTCACAAAGGGCCTGGCCTCCAATCAGGACAAACTGCACGCGATCTTCAATGACGTTGCCCTGCATATTCACTACGTGGGTCTCGAGTTTGGCATTGGTCGCTACCAGCCACATCCCGCCGACGATGTTCTCTCGAACGAGTACGGCGATTGCAAAGACAAGCACACTCTCCTTGCCGCGTTGTTGAAAGCCGCGGGCATCGAGGCATGGCCGGTTCTGATTTCGTCCAAGCGTTACATCGATCCCGCTACTCCTTCGCCCGCCCAGTTCGACCACGTCATCACGGTGGTTCCGATGGGCGGCAAGCTCATTTGGATGGATTCCACCGAGGAAGTTGCGCCCATTGGGGTTCTGGCTGCGGTGCTCCGCGATAAGCAGGCTCTTGAGATTCCTTCCGGCAAGCCGGCTGCGCTCGTGCAAACTCCGGCCGATCTGCCATCGCCCCGAACGTTGCGAGTGGACGTTCGGGGTTCCTTATCCGATCAGGGACTCTTCACGGCAAAGATCACCGAATCCATGGACGGAGATGTGGGCGTGATTACGCGCGGCGCCTTCCGCATGACTTCGCAATCGCAATGGAAGGACCTCGTCGAGCGAATCTCGCAGCGGGAAGGCTTCGGAGGAGAGGTTTCGGACCCTGTGGTCTCTGAGGTGGAGAAGATCGACGAGCCTTTTCATTTCTCGTTCGATTACAAGCGAGAGAGGTTTTGTAAGTGGGATGACAACTACTCTTCGCATTGGATTGAGCCGCCTTTGCCGCCTGTGGGAGGCGAACTGCCGCCTGGCATTAAAGAGAAGAAGCCCGCCGATGATCCCACGCTTGGCGCCACGGGCGAAACGATCTACTACTCCAGCATGCAACTGCCGTCGGGCTGGTCATTGAATCTCCCCAAGAACGTTGACCTTGTTCAAGACTGGGCCGAGTACCACGCGAAGTACAGTTTCGCCGATGGAGTCTTCACAACAGAGCGACGCCTCCTGATCAAGAGGAACTCTGTCCCGCTCTCGCAGTGGTATGAATATCTCGTATTTCGGCAGGGCCTGGACGGGGATTGGAGCAAGCAGGTCTTGATCTGGCCGAAGTCTGGCCGTCACAACCATTGATCGCACACTGATTCTCAGACCACCCATGATAGACGTTGGCTAGTGGCACCTTTTGCTCTGACGACCCCGCTCCGAACGACGGCGAACGCCGCAAAGCTGCGCGAAGCGCGTCTGCCCCACCGCAGGTGGTTACGCATTAATCGCCATTCCCTCTACCGCGGCGTAGCCGTCGAGCATGGCTTCGCTCAGCGTGGGGTGGGCATGGATGGTGAACATCAGTTCGTCTACAGTGCCTTCGAGTTCCATCACCGCGACGGCTTCGGCGATCAGCTCCGTGGCCTGCGGCCCGATAATGTGCACGCCCAGAATCTCGCCGTACTTGGCGTCGGCGATCACTTTCACAAATCCGTCGTGGCTGGCGACGATCGTCGCCTTCGAGTTGCCCGCAAACGGAAATTTGCCGATCTTGGCTTCCAGCCCTCTACTTTTGGACTCGGCCTCAGTCAGACCCACAGAGCCGATTTGCGGCTCGGTGTAGGTGCAGCTCGGAATGCGGTCGCGGCGCACCGGCCGGTATTTGCGGCCAGCGATCTTCGCCATGGCCACCATGCCGCTCATTGCTCCCACGTGCGCCAGTTGCGGCAATCCAGCGACGATATCGCCGATGGCGTAGATGCCCGGCTCCGCCGTCTCCTGCGTCTCACCGACCTTCACAAATCCGCGCTCCAGCTCGACTCTGGTTTTTTCCAGGCCGATTCCGTCTGTTTGCGGTGCGCGGCCCACAGCCACCAGAAGCTTTTCAGCTTCTTTCACCTGCGCCTTGCCGCTCGTATCCGTGTAAGTGACGCGGACACCCGTCGCGGTCTTCTCCACGCCCTCGACCTTTGCGCCGGTCTGGGTTTCGATGCCGCGCTTGCGAAAGACGCGCGCGAGCTCTTTTGATATCTCCTCGTCCTCGACCGGAACCAGCCGCGGCAGGAATTCAAGAATCGTCACTTCGGTTCCGAAGCTGCGGAAGATGGAAGCAAACTCCACGCCGACCGCGCCCGCGCCAATCACGATGAGCGATTTGGGCGGCGCGCTCAGGTTCAGAATCTCGATGTTTGTAAGGATCGTATCGCCGGCCTTCAATTCCGGCAGCAGCTTGGCCTGCGAACCGGTCGCCAGCAGCACGTTCTTGGCTTTTACTTGGCTCTTCGCGCCATTGGAGTCGACTTCCACCGTGTGCACGCCGTTCTTCGCTCCACCCGTCACTCGTCCAAAACCTGAAAGGGTGGAAACCCTATGTTTCTTCATCAGGAATTCGAGGCCTTTAACATGCTTGGCGACGATCGCGTTTTTGCGCGCGAGCACTGCGGACCAATCGAGAGAGCGCGACTCGACGCCCTTGATGCCGAACTCGCCCGCGTCTTTCAGGTAGTCCCACAACTCGGCGTTGAAGAGCAGTGCCTTGGTGGGAATGCAGCCTACGTGCAGGCATGTGCCGCCCAGCTTGGGACTGGCATCGATCAGCGCGATTTTCAACCCGTATTCCGCACCGCGAATCGCCGCCGTATAGCCAGCAGGCCCGCCGCCGATCACTGCTACGTCGTAAATGGTCTCTGCGTTCGTTTCTGGCAAGGGAAGCTCCGTTCGGGCGGTTCCGATTGCGCGCGGCCGCCACACATCCATGTTAAATGGGCTCAGTTTAAATGGGGGCTTAGTCTAAGTGGGCTGCTGCTCGATGGTCCGTGACATTGCCGGCCAATGCTTCCTGGATATGTTCGACCACCTCGCGCAGTGTCTCCGCGTCGTCGCCGAAGCGCGCGATCCAGCGCACCTCCGGTTCGCGACGGAACCACGTCATCTGACGCTTCGCGTAGTTGCGATGGCCCTGCTGGGCCGCTCGTACCGCCTCTTCACTCGTCCAAGAGTCCCGCAGCACGCGTAGTGCTTGCCGATATCCGAGTGAGTCGAGCGCCTTTACTGGCCCGAAGCGCGCGAGCAGTGCGCGCGTCTCCTCGACTAACCCCGCCCGGAACATCTCGGCGCAGCGCTGGTTCAAGCGCTCGTAAAGCTCGGCTCGTGGCGGGTTTAGGCCGATGCGCAGGAGACGAAACCCGGTGAGCGGTTTCCTCCCCTCATTTTCGAGAAGAGTAGAGAGAGGCTTTCGCGCCGACAGGCATACTTCGATGGCGCGAATCAGCTTGGGCGTGTCGTTGGCGTGAATCCGCTTGGCCGTCGGCGCATCGAGCCGCTCGAGCAACCGATGCAGCCATGCACTTCCGCGGCGTTCTACGCTTTGGCGCAAGCGGTTCCGTAGCTCATTCATGCGCTCCGGCCCGGCAAAAAGTCCCTCGATTAACGCGCGCAGATACAGCCCCGTCCCGCCGGTCACAATCGGCATGTGCTCACGCACTCTTATCTTTTGGAGGAGTTCACGGGCCAGTTTGCAGTACGCCCCCGCAGTGAACGGCTCATTGGGCTCAACCACGTCGATGAGATGATGCGGCACGCGCGCACGCTCCTCGTGCGTCGGCTTCGCCGTGCCCAGTTCCATGCCACGATAGACGGCCACGGAATCGCAGCTCACGATTTCGCCCCGTACGCCCAAATTGCCGCGCTCGGCCAGAGCCAGCGAGAGCGCGGTCTTCCCGCTGCCCGTCGGGCCGAGGAGAATTACGGCTAGGGGCAACGACTCAGGTTTCGGATGGCTCGTTCCCGAAATGCTCTCCTCCAAAGGATTCGCCGTCCGCGTTCGGCCTGCATCCGCTGTGCCCTCGTCCAAAGGACTGCTCGATGCAATCGTCACCAGCGCCACCATCCGGTGGGAAAGATCCACTTCGGGTTGGTGTGCAAGAGCCACCACAAGCAGACCACGCCCGCGAGAATCACTAGCCCCAAAACTTGATTACGCCGGAATGCACGGCTCTGCCGTTCGCGCGCCTCTTGCTCGGCGACCCGCTGCTGATACGGCTTGATGCGGGTTTCGACCATCCTACGGTTCTCGCAGACTCCAGCGCGCGAATTTGCGTGATGCGCTCGGCAACAGTATAGGCGAACGCAATCTCTTTGGTTTGCGCCGTATACGGTTTGACTTCCCATACTCGGCATTGCAGATTATTCTTCTGGTTCTGGATTCGTTTCGTAGGATAGAAAGAATGAAAGTATTGATCCTTGGTTCGGGGGGCCGCGAGCACGCATTGGCCTGGGCAGTGGCGCGCAGCCCGCGCGTGACAGAAATAGTTTGCGCGCCGGGCAACGGCGGCATGGCGCGGATGGCCCGTTGCATTCCGGTCGATCTCAAAGACCTCGACACCATGGTTCGCATGGCCGAGGCCGAGCGGCCCGCGCTCACGGTCGTCGGCCCGGAACTGCCTCTTTCGCTCGGAATCGTGGACGCGCTGCGCGAACGCGGAATGCGCGTCTTTGGTCCCACGCGCACTGCCGCGATGCTCGAGACCAGCAAGGGCTTTGCCAAGCAGTTTCTTGAGCGCCACCATATCCCCACCGCGAATTACGCCGTCTGCACGAGCCTGGCCGAGGCTGAAAAGTCCGTTCAGATGTTTCACTCTCCCATTGTGGTGAAGGCGGACGGGCTGTTTGCGGGCAAGGGGGTTATCATCTGCCCGTCGCGAGCTACCGCTGCCGAGGCCGCGCAGGGCCTGTTCTCCGGCTCGCTGCTGGGCGAGGCCGCAAGCCAGGTGGTGGTTGAGGAGTTCCTCGAAGGTGACGAAGTGAGCTTTCTTTGCCTGAGCGACGGCCAGCACGTTGCGCCGCTGGTCCCCGCGCAGGACCACAAGCGGATCGGCGAAGGCGATACCGGACCGAACACGGGCGGCATGGGCGTTTACTCGACCGACACGCTTCTCGATCCGGCCATGTCCGAGTGGATTCTGCGTCACATTGCCGAGCCGACGGTCGCAGGCATGGCCGAGGAGGGAACGCCGTTCACCGGCGTGCTTTACTGCGGGCTGATGATGACGGCGCGGGGCCCACAGGTGCTCGAATTCAATGCGCGCTTCGGCGATCCCGAAACGCAGGCCATTCTCGTTCGCCTCGACTCCGATCTTATGGATGCGCTCGAAGCGTGCGTCGATGGCCGCCTGGCCAAAACGACACTGTGCTGGTCCCAGGGCGCATCGGCATGCGTCGTGGCCAGTTCAGGAGGCTATCCCGGCAGCTACAAATCCGGCTTGCCCATCGCGGGCCTGGCCGCCGCGGCCCAGGTTCCCGGCGTCGAAGTCTTCCACGCGGGCACGGCACTTAAGGACGGGCAAGTGGTAACGGCCGGCGGGCGCGTATTGGGCGTGACCGCTGCCGCCGACACGCTGGCCGATGCGTTGGCCCGCGCTTACCAGGCGATGGAGGAGATCGGTTTCGAGGGGATGTACTACCGGCGCGATATCGGGCACCGCGCACTGAAGAAACAGCCAGCCAGTTCGCCCCGGCGGATGAGTTAGCCAGCGAGCCGGAGGCACAAAGGATTCATTCCTTCGCCGGGCTGTGCACCGGCGCGGCAACTGGGCTTACCTGCTGCTTTTGAAAGCAGGAGCGGCAAAGTACAGGTCTGCCCTGGGTTGGCTTAAAGGGAACGGTGGTTTCCGTAGCGCACTCGGAGCACGTCGTGCGCGTTTCGGGCCGTACCCGTTGGCCGCCGCGTGTGCGTTTGGCTTTGCACTGCTTGCAGTGCTTGGGGTCGTTTTTGAACTGCTTATCGTGAAAAAAAAGCTGTTCTCCGGCGGTAAAAACGAACTCGGCGCCGCAGTCTACGCATTTCAAGACTCGATCGGTGAATTCCATGGCCAACTTGCCTCACAGGAATCGCACCGAAATCGGTCTCGTCTCAATTACGAACTTGCCGGTCTCGGAGGTCCCTGTAACTTCGGTTTCACAACAAGGGCCCGGACCGCGCTAAAAAACAGGCGGAATATGAACTTGTCCAGTTTACAGGACAACTAAAGCCAACACGCCATCCGCGTGCTGAGCGGCCATTCGCGCTTCTCTGGTTCTGGGAGTTTCGGCGTCGTGCGGCGGGATCGTCGCGGTTGAGCATGCCGCATGGCTGCGGAAGCTACCTTCTATCGAAACCGGAGAATCGCTTTGGTTTGCTGCGCCGTCGCGCCGTACCGTTCCTGTCTTCCTACTTGATTTGGCGGCTCTCGCCTGTTACTCGAAAGCCGCCGGAACGGTCATATCGCGACGGGTGAAATGTTCAATCCTGCTCTTTACGAGCCTTCTTACGATTCCGTTTGCGGGCCAATGCAGCCTTAACGCGCTTCTTTTCGCCTGGCTTCAGATAATAGGAGTGACGCTTGACTTCCTTGATGATGTCCTCCGTCTGAACCTTCCGCTTGAACCGGCGCAGCGCATTTTCCAAAGGCTCGCCTTCCTGAACGCGAACTTCAGCCAAGAATAATCACCCCCAAGCCTGCCTTTATGGCTGCTACGATCATAACCGACTTCGAGCAGTCCAGCCAAGGATAAGTCTTTCCGGCAGTATATGTATGGACGCGCCAGGAGCTATTTGATCATCGTGTTTTTTGTAGGCCGCTCCTCCCGGCTACCCCCTGTTGCGGGGCGCCTGAACACCCCCGCCGGCAAGTACACTTGCAAGGGAGGTCGCCACGCCGCTCCATGATCCGAACCTACCAGGGGCATACCCCAACAACCCCGGCAAGCTGCTACGTTGATACCTCGGCGCAGATTCTGGGCGACGTCGTCCTCGGCGAGCGCTCCTCGGTCTGGATGAACGCCGTACTGCGAGGCGATGTCAACTCCATCCGCGTCGGGTCGTGTTCGAACGTCCAGGATTGCAGCGTGCTCCACGGCCAGCGCAACCTCTACCCGGTGGTCGTGGGCGACTGGGTGACCATCGGCCACAACGCCACCGTTCACGGGTGCGTGGTCGAGGACATGTGCCTCATTGGCATCGGGGCTCGCGTGCTCAACAACAGCCGCATCGGCGAGGGCTCGATCATCGCTGCCGGTTCTGTGGTTCCGGAACATACTGTCGTGCCACCGCGCACGCTCTGGGCTGGGGTTCCCGCCAAGCTGCGCCGCGAGCTTACCGACAAGGACCGCGCGCTGATCCGCGAATACGCCCAGAATTATCTCGATTACGTCGAGATCTATCTGAGAGAGACAGCATAAGCGGACGGGTCCGAATCGCCTTGTTACCCTAGATACTCGACCTGTCCTTCGGAGGATTCCCCAGTAATGCCTATGCAGACCACTCCAGGCGCCGTAACGCAGTCGATTCACGTGTGGGAGGCGGGCGGCGCTGCTTCAGCCGAAGCATTGGCCGCATGGGTCAGCGCACGATTGGCCGCTCATGAAGCCGCATTGGCCGCGCTCCTCGCCGTTGAAGGCGCGCGCACGCCGGAGAATTCGCTGCGGCACTACGACGCGGCGATCGAGCAGTTGACTCTGGCCGGCGCGCAGGCGGGACTGTTGAATTCCGTGGCCGCGGAGAAGGCTGTGCGCGACCAGGCACAGATGCAGGCACAGCGCATCGCGATGGCGGGCAGTGCACTGAGCCTGAATCGCGCGGTGTACGACGCGCTCGCCGCGATCAAGCTCGACGGCGCAAGCCCTGCGACAAAGCACTATGTGGAGCGGACACTGCTCGGTTACCGGCTCGCGGGCGTGGACAAGGACGAGGCGACGCGCGCGCGCATCCAGGCGCTGAACGAGAAGGCGACGGGGATCTCGCTCGCCTTCAGCCGCAATATTCAGGAGGGCGGAAAGACGATTGAAGCTGCGCCCGGCGAGCTGGAAGGTTTGCCGGCCGACTACATTGCGCGGCATCCAGCGCAGAAGGGCCAGGACGGCAAAGAGCGCGTGACCCTCACAACCGATCCGCCGGACATGATGCCGGTGATGACGTTTGCGGCGAGCGCGACGCTGCGCGAAAGGATGTTCCTGGCCTACAACACGCGCGCGTTTCCCGAGAATCGCCAGCTCCTGCTCGATCTGCTGGCCAAACGGCAGGAGATTGCCGGCGTGCTTGGCTTTCGCAGCTGGGCCGATCTGGCCACTGCCGACCAGATGATGGAGTCGGCGGCGAACGTGCGGAAGTTTCTGGCCAAGCTCGACGAAGCCAGCCGCGAAGGCGCGCGCCACGAATATGCCGAAGTGCTCACGTTTGCGCGGAAGGGTCAACCGGAACTTGCCGAGATTGATATCGTGAGCCGCGGTTACTGGTACGAGCAGTTTCGGCGCACGAAGTACGACTTCGACTCGCAGTCGGTGCGGCCATATTTTCCGTATACGAGCGTCGAGGCGGGCGTGCTCGATACGGCGGCAAAGCTCTTCAAAGTCGAATTCCGGCCATCGCAGGCGCCGGCGTGGCACGAATCAATTTCGGTCTATGAGGTCTTCGAGGACGGGCAGCTTGCGGGGCGCTTCTACCTTGACATGCACCCGCGGGAAGGCAAGAGCAAGTGGTTTTCGGCGGCGCCGGTGGTCGCGGGCGTGCGCGGGCGCGTGCTGCCTGAGGCGGCGCTCATCTGCAACTTCCCCATGCCCGACGCCAATGATCCAGGCCTTCTGCAATACTCCGATGTGGTCACGTTCTTCCACGAGTTCGGCCACCTGATGCACGCCATTCTCGGCGGGCACACGGAGTGGGTGGGGCTTTCCGGGTTTGCGACGGAGGGCGATTTCATCGAGGTGCCGTCGCAGATGCTCGAGGAGTTCTTCCGCGACGAGAAGCTGCTGCAAGCCTTCGCGAAGCACTATGAGACCGGCGAAACTCTTCCGTCGGAGCTGATCCGCAGCATGAAGCGCGCGGGCGCGTTCGGGCGAGCGGACTGGATCAGGACGCAGCTCTACTACACCACGCTCTCGCTCGATCTGCACGACCAGGACCCAGCGAGCATCGATCCCGATACGATCACGCGCGAACTCTACAAGAACTTTCAGCCGTGGACGTGGCTCGACGGCAACAAGATGTACGCGAGCTTCGGCCATCTGATCGGCTACTCGTCGAACTACTACACCTACATGTTCGACAAGGTGATCGCGCTCGATTTCTTCGCGCAGTTTGACCCTGAGAATTTGCTGGGCGGCGATGCCGGCGAGCGCTACCGCAAGACGGTGCTCGAACAGGGTGGGTCGAAGCCGGGAAGAACATTGGTGCGCGATTTCCTCGGCCGCGACGAGAATTTTGCGGCATTCTCGAAGTGGCTCAACGAAGAGTTCGAAGAGACAGCTTCCAGCCTCTAGCTCCGAGCTTGCTTCCCATCCTTTCCGCGATAGAGCTGCGGAAGGGATGGGCACCCGGTTCCAAATATCAGATATGTCCCCGATCCGTACCACCATTTTGGGATACCCCCACCCTTTATCTTTTATGTAGTTAAATCTTTTGTTTTGTGATACTTGTATCCGATGATCATTGGCTGCGAAGAACCTCTCAATAAAGGACTTAACTGGAAGCTTTCAGCTACTGAGCCCGAAAAGCGAGCGGAGCGAGAGTTTCCTCGCGCGCCGTCCTGCCGCCGTGCTCACTTTTGTAAGCTTCATGATCGGTGTAGCGAGTTCGGGGAAATTATCGATTACAATCCCACAGAAACGCTGTAACTCATATCGTGAGGTGCGCTATGAAAAAATTCGCGATCACGCTGTACTTTTGGTGCTTGATTTTTCTCGGGTTGATTGCCGCTGACGTCGGGGCTAAAACAAACCTCTGTGACCTCGTTCCTCAACAGAGC